>NZ_PJJK01000107.1:0-92054 GCF_002929785.1 Cryobacterium sp. Y62
CAGCCGACGCGCCAGAGACACCGCGCCAGCGGATTCAACCTCGGCCTGCTCGGCCGTTTTCGTCGCAGCCGTCTTCGCCACGGCCTTCTTAGCCACAGCCTTCTTAGCCACAGCCGCATCAAAATACTCGGAACGACGCAACACATCCGTCGTGGACAGCACCCGCGCACCATCAACGACCCGCCCGACGCTCTCCAAGGCGAGCAGCATGGTCAGGGATTCTTCATCGCCAAACGCCCCGAAGGACAGCCCACCCAACGCCGCCAACAAGATCTCCCGCGCCTGCTCCACCGCCACAATCACGGGGTTCGAACTGGACTCACTCGGGTTTTCCATAAACATGGGCGCCATTGCCTCCTTCACCACAATTCTACCCCGAATCGAACACAAAAACGAGAGAAACTCAGATACATTTCTATGCAAATTTCCGATGCTAAAGCGAATGGGCGGGGCTTCCCGTGAGCCACTGTGCCCCGACCGATGCCCGATTGGGAGGTTAGTACCATCGGAAACGTTGAGGTGGGACGGATGGCTTATCGAAATAACTATCGAAGATCTGTCACTATTTTATGCAGAGCAGGCTCGAGCGATTGAAACGTCGATCCACAAACAGCGTGTGCGGGCATGCCGGGCCCAGGTTGCGAGAGTGAGCCCATGACCTATCCTGGGCCCACTCTCCGGGCCCGGGCCCGGAACAAAGCGCAGGGTTCGAAATGCGGTGAGGGGCATGGAGCAGGGCGGGGGCCTCACGAACGCTGCGGGGCGGCAGGGCGAGGGTCTTGGCGAAGAACGAGAGTCGCTTGAACGCTGTGGCGCGGAGGGAGAGTCGCCTAGACGCTGCGGCGCACGGCGAGAGATCAGGAAAACAGCGCCCCAGCGGGCGCAGACCCCCAGATCGCGGGACTACCGAGCGGCCAACCTCGTCGTTAGCGTTACGCCTTACGTAGACCTCGGCGAACACGACTTACCCTCGCAGCGCCAAGCCTGCCAGCGTCGATCACCGCACCCTCGGTGACCGCTCGTCTCACCCCGAACAACCAGCGCGGCCGTGTCTTTCGCGGCAATCAGTACCCGACGCCATTGCTTGCGAGAAGGACTCCATGGACGACCCGAAAATCCCCCTGTCGCCGACCGACAACGCGGGCAGGCACGAGACCCCGTTGGCGAGCGACGCCGTCGACTGGCGCCCCGTGTCGGCCCGCGATGCGCTAGACGAGAGCCGCCCGGGCGAGGTGCAGGTGCTACCCCAGATCCGTTCCCGCACTCGGTTCCTCGCCGACGACACGCCTGGCTCTGTGCCAGAGCAGCACCCGGTCTTTCCCGCGCCGATCGACGAGGCGCTACCGTCATCCTCTACCGACCTGGCTCAACCGGTGCACCCGCTCGAGCCGGCCGATGAGGCCCTCGGCCCGATCGACGCTGACCTGCTCGCGGCCCTCGAATGTGTCGTCGTGCAGCACGGATCCGACCTGCACGTCACCGTTGGGTCCCCACCGAAGATCCGCCGGGACGGGAAACTGGGCTCGATCGACAATGCGCCGGTCTGGTCGGCGGAGAAGGCGAGCCGGGCAATCCGCAGCATCCTCTCTGGCGAGCAGCAGGAGATCTTCGACCGCGATCACGAGCTGGACTTCGCCTACACGCTGCACGGCGCAGCTACGAGCGGTGCGGCTGCGAGCGGCACGGCCACGAGTGATGCGGACGCAAACGGCGCGAGCCTGAACGCCAGCCGGTTTCGGGTCAATGTGCACCAGCAGCGGGGAACGCCTGGGGCGGCCTTTCGACTCATTCCGAGCGAGATTCAGGATCTCAAATCGCTCGGTATTCCCGAATCCGTGGCCTCGTTCGCACAGCTTCCCCGCGGACTCGTGCTCGTGGCGGGGCCGACCGGCTCGGGAAAATCGACCACCCTCGCCGCACTCGTCGACCTCGTTAACAGCACGCGGGCCGACCATATCGTGACCGTCGAGGATCCGATCGAGTTTCTGCACGCGCACAAGAAGTCGGTAGTGACCCAGCGCGAGGTGGGAGCGGATACGGCCAGTTTCGCATCCGCTTTGAAGCACGTGTTGCGGCAGGATCCCGACGTGATCCTGATCGGAGAGCTGCGAGATCTCGAGACCATTCAGGTGGCGCTGACCGCGGCCGAGACCGGGCATCTCGTCTTCGCGACGCTGCACACGCAGAGCGCTGCCCAGACCGTCGACCGCATCGTGGATGTTTTTCCGCCGCACCAGCAAAACCAGGTGCGCGCGCAACTGGCCCAGACGCTGCAGGGCGTGATCTGTCAGACCCTGGTCAAGTCGGCGACGGGCATCGGGCGCGTGGCGGCCACCGAGATTCTCGTGACCACTCCGGCGATCGCGAATCTTATTCGCGAGGGCAAGACCCACCAGATCGAATCGATGATGCAAACCGGGCGGGAACGTGGCATGTTCACGCTGGATCAACACCTCGCCGAGCTCGTGAATACCGGCCAGGTCACGCGCCAGGCCGCGCTAGAGAAGGCCCAGAACGCCGTAGGACTCGAGAAACTCATTCATCGCAGCGACGCGCCGCGGCAGACCGGCGGCTTCTCGTTCGCCGCCGATTCGGGTTTCGTGGAAGCCGGTTTCCCTACGAGTGGATTCGCTCCGGTGGGATTCGCTCCTGTTGGTTTTGCGGAGAAGCCGTTTGTCGAGCCCAGCTTTAGGCAGACCAGCTTTCGTGAAGCGGCGGCCGGCTTGCCCGGCGCGACCGCTGACCTCGCCCGGTCGGCGAGCTGATGTCCAACGCCCTCGCTTTCTCTTACACCGGGCGAGACACCGCGGGTAAGAACGTCAAGGGGCAACTCGATGCCCTGAGTGAAGCGCAGGTCGCCTCTCGGCTGAACGCCCTGGGTATCGCGCCTATTTCGATCGCCCCGGTCGTGCCGGGAACCGGGCTCGGGCGGTCGCTGACCCTGGCGGCCTTCTCGCGCGGAGTGCGCCTGAAGGACCTCGCCATCATGAGCCGGCAGTTCGCCACCATGATCGGGGCCGGGCTGTCGCTGCTGCGCGCCCTCGGCATCCTCACCGAGCAGACCGCGAGTAAACCTCTCGCCGCGGTGCTCGCCCTGGTACGTGACGACGTCGAAGCCGGGCAGTCGATTTCGGAGTCGCTCGCGAAGCATCCGTTGACCTTTCCTCCGATCATGGTCAACATGGTTCGTGCCGGCGAGACCGGCGGCTTTCTCGACGGCGCGCTGCATTCGATCGCCGAGAACTTCGAGAAGGAGGTCAAGCTGCGCGGAACGATCAAATCAGCCATGACCTACCCGGTGATCGTGCTGGCGATGTCGTTCGCCGCCGTGCTGATCATGCTGATCTTCATCGTGCCCATCTTTCAGGACATGTTTACCGGCCTGGGCGGCGCCCTGCCGCTGCCCACCCAGCTACTCGTCACCCTCTCGGAATCGATGATCTACGTCGTTCCGATCGGCGCGGTGCTCGGCGTCGGTTTCGTGCTCTGGTGGCGGCGCAACAAACACACCGAGGCCGTGCGCCGCCGGCTCGACCCGTTGCGGCTGAAACTGCCGGTGTTCGGGCTGCTGCAGAAGAAGATCGCGGTGGCGCGGTTCAGTCGAAACTTCGCCAACATGCTCGGCGCCGGAGTTCCCATTCTGCAGGCGCTGAAGATCGTAGGGGAGACCAGCGGCAACTGGATGATCGAGAATGCCCTGACCGAGGTCGGCGAGGCGGTGCGGCGCGGAAAGTCTATCTCGGAGCCACTGCTCGAACACCCGGTTTTTCCGGCCATGGTCGTGCAGATGATCGCCGTAGGAGAGGATGCCGGAACGCTTGAGTTGATGCTCGACAAAATCGCTGACTTCTACGACCAGGAGGTGCAGTCGGCGACGGAGCAGCTCACCGCCATGATTGAGCCGCTCCTGATCGCCTTTCTGGGCGTCGTTATCGGTGGCATGGTGATCGCCCTCTACCTGCCCATCTTCAGCATCGCCAGCATGATCAAGTAAGCCAGCACCGCCCTCGACCCCGCCTCGTGGGTCTCGAGACGCCGGCGTAGAGCGTGCCGGCTTCTCGGCCCGCGGTGTGGGGCTTTTGGCGTACCCGCGCGGCCGGCAGCCATCCCGTTGTGGGGGTGGGTAATACCCAAATCACCCTCACTTGTGGGTCGTGCAGAAGAAAATTGCCCCCCTAATCTGAAGCTCCGATCGTACCCTCGGTCGCCAGAAAAGCACGTCAGAAATCCCGTACCAGGAGTCCTTACCCGGCTCACAAATTGCACCGCTCATTTCCAACCCGAATGGACACACCATGATTATTCGCCTGCTCGCTTCCCTGAACCAGCGCCGCGCACGTTTCACCGAGAACCAGAAAGGGTTCACGCTGATCGAGCTGCTCGTCGTTGTGATCATCATCGGCATCCTCGCCGCCATCGCCATTCCGGTGTACCTCGGCGTGCAGAACAACGCCAAGGACGCAAGCGTCAAGAGCGACCTCGCCAACGCCAAGACTGCGATCATCGCGTTGCAGACGGAGTCGGGTGAGATGCCGGTCAGCGCCACAGGGGTGATCAGCGAGGCTACGATGCCGGGCGTGACCAATTATGGCTACACCGAGGGCCTGCAAACGATCTCGATCAACTATGAAGTGCTCACTGTCGTGAACGATGGAGACCCCGCCTTCTGCATTGGTGCTGTGAGCTCGACCGACGCAAAGTTCTTTGTGACGGACATCGACGGCATCACCGATGATGCCGACACCGACACCACTGCGCCAGCTGACTGCTTCGCCGCCGCCACCGCCGCCCCCGCCGCAGGCTAGTAGGTCGCACACCCGACCGGCGTGGCCGGGGCCGCCCTTCGGGCCGCCCCGGCCACCCGGTTCTGCAACACCTCGACCTGACTCTCGCGAAGGAGGCCCTCGTGCACGCTCCAAAACGGCTCAGCCTGGGCCACCTCACCCAAAACGATGAAGGCGTCAGCCTCATCGAAGTGCTCGTGGCCATGTTGATCTTCGCCATCATCGCCGTCGGCGTTGGCTACGGACTCGTCACCTCCCTCTATCTGGGCAACGACGCTCGGTCCCGCGAATCGGCCGTCAACCTGGCCGCGCAGGAGATCGACCTGGCGCGCTCGGCCGGCAACGTATTCGCCGTGCTCGAAAGCACCAGCACGGTCGTACAAAACGGCACGACCTTCACCCTGCACCGCTCCACCGACTGGGAAACCACTACCGGCGCCGACGGCAACTGCGGTTCCGGCGGTGGCCAGCTGCGTTACCGCCGCGTCAACGTCACCGTCACCTGGGACAGCATGCGCGCCACGACTCCGGTCGTGCGCGCCGACAGTGCACTCGCCCCCGGCAGCCGCATCAACGATCCGGCACTCGGCACCATCCTTGTCTCGGTGCTCACCGCCTCCGGCAGCGGCGCCGCCGGTGTCGCCATCTCCGCAGTGCCGGGCGCCATCCCCAACGGTGCTGCCACTCTCACCGCGGCCCCAGCGGCAACGGACGCCGAGGGGTGCAGCTACCTGCTCAAGGTCAAGCCCGGCACCTATGACGTCACGGTCTCCCGCCCCAACTTCGTCGACAAAGATCAGGCGACCAGCGGGGCGCAGACGGTCGGCGTCGCGGCCGGAGGAGCGGCATCCGTCGCCTTCGCCTACGATCTGGCCGGAACCGTCACGGCCCACTACGGCACCAACTATTCGGAGGGCACGACGCTGCTGCCGAACAACCTGAGCACCACCTTTCGCAGCACCTATCAGCCGTATGCAGCCGTCAACCCGAGCAACGCGAACGTGCAGACCTTTCGGCTGCACCCGTTCGGCTATGAAGTCTTCGCCGGCCGTTTCATCGCGGCGACCCCGAGCGCCCCCGGCTGCGTATCGGTTGACCCGGCAGCCTGGACAACCCCCGCCGACGACGGGGCAATCGGCACCGCAGCCGTCACCGTTGGTACGCTTCCCGGCGGCAGTGCCACGGCCGACGTGCCGCTCGGCGTACTGTCCGTGACCGGCCTGGCCGGGCAATTCCTGCGGGCCGAGTCGACGACCGCGCCGGCCGGCAGCGGGGATCCGGGCTGCGCAGTCGCCACGACCTACAACTTCGGGCAGCTCCCCGCCGACGCGACGACCCAACTCGGCCTGCCGTTCGGCTCCTGGACCTTCTTCTCTGGTGCCGCCAGCGGTTCCGAGACGACGCGCGTGCCCGCTGTAAACCTCGCCGTACTCACCCGGGGCGTGGTCGCCGGCGACGTTGTCACCCTTGATCCGCGAGTTGTGGCGCCATGATGCCGCCCCGGAGAAACGATGCCGGTCTGTCGTTGGTCGAGCTGCTCGTGGCCATGCTGCTGCTCGGCGTGTTCATGACCATGATCTCGAGCCTCTATCTGAGCGCTTCGCGCTCGCTCGGTCAGGCCAAGCTGCTCAGTGCCAACACCCGGCAGGTGTCCAACGGCATGAACGAGGTCGCCCGGGTCATCCGCGCGGCCACCGAGAATCCGGTGTCTGGACATCCGCTGCCCGACCCGGCCCTCATCGAAGCGACTCCGGAAGCGGTGACCCTGTATGCCTACGTCAACCTCGGCATGCCGACCCAGCAACCGGTAAGGATTCGTCTGTCCCTCGACGCCGAGCGGCGACTTGTCCAAACCCGCTGGGCCGCGACCGCCCTCAGCGGTGGGTATTACGAGTTCTCCGGCGAGCCGGAATCGTCGCGCATCATCGCCGAAACCGTGGCGCCGGGCGACCCCGGCACCTTCCTGTTCGGCTACCGCGACGCCGCCGGCCTGCCTCTGCTCGGCTCGGGCGGCGACGGCACGCTGCTCACCAGTACCGAGCTGCGCAGCGTCGCATCCGTTTCGGTGAATCTCACGGTGCAGGCCACCCTGACGGATGCCCGCAGCGCGGTCACCCTGCACAATACCGTCGGCATGCCCAACGTTGCCCTCGCGGCGGAAGCGTCATGAGCGTCTACCCGTTCTGGCGCCCCTCCCGGCGCCGAAGCACCTGGACGCCCCGAAAGCGATTCGCGTTGCTGAGCGTCTTCCGTCGCCGCATCAGCCGTGAACCAGATGAACGCGGCGCCGCCCTCGTCGTCGTGATCGGCCTCGGCCTGCTGCTGCTCACCCTCGTCGCCACCGCGATGACGTTCTCGGTCAGCGGCAGCCTCAAAGCCTCGAGCGACCAGAACTGGAACGGCGCCATGGCCGCAGCCTATGCCGGGGTGGCCGACTACGAAAGCCGCCTCGTCAACGACAACACCTACTTTCAATACGGCAACTCGGCCGCCGCCTTCAGCGTCGGAAGCGCTCTGACTTCTCCCTCGGTGCCCAATCCCGCGTTCGACGTGGGCGCGGCGGGCGGCTGGGGCAGCGTCGCCGGCAGCGGCGGCACGGCCAGCTACCGGTACGAGGTCGACAACTCTGCCTATTCCGCCTCGGGCATTCTGCGCATCCGCTCCACCGGCCGGGTGGGCACCTCCACCCGCAGCATCGTTGCCAACCTGCGCCAGGACGGGTTCATTGACTACCTCTATTTCACGATCTATGAGATTCAGGATCCGGAACAGAGCGGTCTGACCGCCTGCGCTAACACCTATGCCTGGGCGGGTCGCTCAATACCGTGTGGCGACATCGCCTTCGGCAGCAGCGACGTCATCAACGGTCCGGCGCACTCCAACGACACCATCCGTATCTGTAACGCCACGTTCAATGGCATGGTCACCACCGGAAGCCCGGGTGCGACCGGGTCGAATTACCTCAAGCAGAACTCGAACGGCGGCGCCTGCTCCGGTCAAGTATTCAACGGCGGCCAGCCAACGACCAGCCCGGTCATCGCGATGCCGGCTACCAACATGCAGCTCAAGCAGGAAACCCGGACGGACGCCGGTATCGACGCTCCGGGTTGCCTCTATACCGGCCCGACCAGCATCGTACTGAACAGCTCGGGCACCATGACCATCCGTTCGCCCTGGACCAAGAAGACCCGCATCGTCGGGGACCCGGCGACGGCGGGCAGCACGCCGGCGGCCTGCGGCCTACCGGGAATGGCCAATGGCCAGCTCGGCTCAACGGCCGGCGCCACCGTCCCGGTGTTGAACGCGAACCTGCTCTTCGTCCAGAGCGTTCCGGGCGTCGTCACTGATCCGAACTATACGAGCAGCACCGTCTGGCCGAGCGGCCAAAGCGCGGCCACCTGCTCCGTCGGCAACGGTATCGGCTTTCCCGTGACGCATGAAACCGCGCCAAGCGCCCGGTCCTATGACTGCCGCAAGGGTGATGCCTTCGTCAAGGGAACCCTGGACGGCACGATGACCATCGCCACCGACAACTTTCTCTACGTCACCGGCGACATCATTTATTCGGATGCATCCACCGACGTGCTCGGGCTGGTCGCGCAGAATGCTATCTGGGTTTGGAACCCGTACTGCGACAGTACGCATGGGGTGATTTGCCCGGGGGTTGGCCCCGGTGAAGGTGGCGCCATCCTGCCTGAAAATCGGCGCATCGACGCGGCCATGCTCTCGCTCGACCACACCATTCAGGTGCAGAACTACGACCGCGGCGGCAATCAGGGCGTGCTGACCATCAACGGGTCGCTCGCCCAGAAATATCGCGGCTCCGTGCGATTGACCAACAGCGGCGGCGCCAACGGGTACAGCAAGAACTACAATTACGATCCGCGCTTTCGCTACATTGCGCCGCCCAAATTCCTCTCGCCGGTGTCGGCCCGCTACAGCGTGAACCTGCTGGTTGAAGTGAGTTCGGCGTTCACCGCGCGGGGAGCGACGGTTCCGTAATGATCGGCCGCGCCCAGCATCCACTCGTCAGTTCACCCATCCCTATTTATAAGGAGCACTTCTCGTGGCTCAGAGCATCGTCGGAATAGACATCGGCACTGCGCACCTGCGTGCCGTCGAGGTGCGCAATCCCGGCAAGCCACGGCCGATGCTGCAGCGCTATCATGAGGTATCGCTGCCGCCCGGAGCCGTCATCGCCGGCGAAGTGATCGAGCCGCACACTGTGGCCGCCGCGCTCAAAGCGCTGTGGTCGGGCGGCGGGTTCCGTTCTCGCCAGGTGGTGCTCGGCATGGGTAATCAACGCGTGCTGGCCCGCGACTTGAGCGTGCCCAAGATGTCGCTCGCGCGCATTCGACAGGCGCTCCCGTTCGAGGTGCAGGACCTGCTGCCGGTGCCCGTCGCCGACGCGCTGCTCGACTTCTATCCCATTTCGGAATCGACGACCGAGCACGGCCCGACAGTGAACGGGCTGCTCATCGCGGCCGTCAAGGCTGCCGTCGTCGCCAACGTCTCCGCTGTGCGCTTGGCCGGGCTCAGAACCATCGACGTCGATCTGATCCCGTTTGCGGTCAGCCGCCTGCTGGTCACCCGCTCCGGCATCGACGGCGTCGTGGCCGTCATCGATCTCGGGGCGACGACCACGAGCATCGTGATCGCCCAGAACGGTGTGCCCCAGTTCGTGCGCATCATCCCCACCGGAGCCAACGATCTCACCCAGGCCCTCATCGACGGTTTGCAGACGGATGCTGCCACTGCCGAGCAGCTGAAACGTCGCGTCGGTCTGCTGGCCGCGATCGAGTCGTCCGACATCGCCGTGCCAAATTTCCCCGATGTCGCCGGGTCCCGCGGCCTGCGCACCGGTTTCGGCCCGGTCGATGAGGCCGCCGCCCGCATCATCGCGGATACCATGCACGAACAGCTGGGCAGCATCGTCAACACGCTCAGCTATTTCGCCAATACCCGACCAAGCGACCCAGTGTCGGCCATCGTGCTCAGCGGTGGGGGAGCCGAGCTTCCCGGCCTGCCGGAGGCGGTCTCGAAATTGACCCGCCTCGGCGTGACCCAGGGGGATCCGCTCGCAATGGTGGGTCTCGCATCCGGTATCGATGCTGAAGCACTTCGGCTGAGCGGCTCCGCCTACACCGTAGCCCTCGGCCTCGCGCTCGGGCGTGCAGCATGAGGCGCGCGCACAACGACGACGTGCTCGTCATCGGCGGCGACCGACGGGTCGACCTGCTGCCGCCGGAGGTGCGGGACGAGCGGCGCGGTCAGCGGCAACGGCGCAGCCTCACCCTTGGCGTCACGGGCATCGCCGTGCTCGTCGCCCTCGGAGTCGGCGCGTCTACGGCGCTCGCTCTGACCGCGCAGACCAAACTTGCCACCGAGCAGGCCCGCACCGCAACCCTGCTGACCGAGCAGAGCAAGTACTTCGTCGTACGGTCGTTGCAGAACCAGATCGCGCTGAGCCGGGCGGCGCAGCAGCTGGGCGCCTCGACCGAAATTGATTGGAAGGGCTACCTCGACGCCGTGCAGGGCACACTGCCGAGCAGTGTCGCGATCGGCACGGTGCAGGTGGATTCGGCGACCCCGCTCGCGGCATACACCCAGGCGACCGCGCCGCTGCAGGGACTGCGGGTGGCGACCGTGTCGTTCACCGCAAGAAGCGCCGTTCTGCCCGATATTCCGGCCTGGCTGAACGCGCTCAGCACGCTCGACGGTTTTGCCGACGCGCTGCCCGGCTCGGTCTCGCTCGACCAAAACACGGGCAGCTATACCGTCACCATCACGATGCACGTCAATGACGTGGCGTTCGCGCACCGCTTCGATCCAACAGCAAAGGACTAGCCATGGATAAGAACAAGCTCTGGCTCATCGGTTCGGTGCTGGTGACGAGCGTCATCGTCGTGCTCGGCGTGCTGCTCGGCGTGCAGCCGCAGCTCGACAGCATGAACGCCGCCGACGCGAGCCGGGCCGCGGTGCAAAGCACGAACGCCGGGCATGCCGCCCTGCTCACCCGCCTCAAGCACGACTTCGAAGACCTGGACGCGTTGACCGCGACGGCCGAGGCGCTCGCCGAATCCGTGCCGAGTGGCTCGGCCATGCCGGCCTTCGTTGACCAGCTCGACGCCCAGGCCCAGGCCGTTGGCCTCACCCTCACCGGAATAACCGTGACCGACGCGCAGGCGTATGTTCCTTTACTTCCCGAGGTGCCGGCTGCTGCTGTGCTGCCTTCATCGGCTGCAGCAGCTGCACAAGCGGCGGCGCCCGCCGCAGAGGCTCCTGCGCCAGCGCCCGTCGCGCTGATCACGGGAAGCAACTTCGCCGCCTTCCCGCTCCAGATCACCGTGACAGGAACGTACACCCAGGTGCTTGAATTCGTGGCCAGTCTGCAATCCGGGGGCCGGTTGTTCCTCGTGCACGGGATCGATACGGCGCAGGCCTCCGGCGAAGAGTCGCTGGTGGACGCGACTATCTCTGGATTGGTGTATTCGCTGGTAGCGCCGCCGGCGGCATCCGTTGGATAATGGCCTGGCACGCCGAGTCTCCGTGGCATTCGCCGTGCCCTTGGTACAATAAAAGGCCAGTCACGGCGAAGGCCACGAGGAGTTCAGCATGAGCGACAACACGCCACTTGACGGTAAGAAGAATCCTGAAACGGATGCGACGGCTTCGCTCGACGAGAACGCGCCCGTTGCCGACGACCAGTCGGTCAGCAGCGCACCCGCGCAGGCCGTGCCGGACTCTTCAGCTCAGGCAGCTTCGCCTGAGCCTGAGCCCCTCGTCATCGACTATGACGCCGTCAACGCCAACCTGAGCGCGGCCGAACGTGCCGATGCCGCGACCGCTTCGGCGGACGCGCGCAACCTGTCGCCGATGTCGACGGCCGAGCCGGTCGCATCGGCCGACGTTGCCGCACCGAGCCTCGCCGACGACTACGCCGATTCCTATACCCCGGCTGCCACCATGCCGGCCCGGAGCACGGCCATCGATTCAGAGCCCGTCGTCGTCGCGTCGGCTCCCCTCGTTGTCGGAACGACCGGTGCCGCAGCCGCCGCGGCACCGGTCGATGATGTGCCGGTCGACGCGCCGGCGCCCGCTGCCGCCTATACCGCGCCCGCAGCCCAGTCGCCGATCTACGTGCAGGCGCCGACCAAGCCGCGCCTGCGCAGTAACCGGGGTGGCGGCATCCTGATCGCCTTGCTCGCGACGGTGGTTTTCGCCCTGCTCTACGCCGCAGCCGCCTTCATCATTATCGGCGTGACGAGCACCAGCGTCGCCGCGACCGTGACCGGGTTCACCACCTTCGCCGCTCTGCCGGTCTTCTACATCCCCATTCTGTTCTTCTTCCTCGCCTATGGCGGCCTGATCGCGCTGGTCAATCGGGGCGGTTGGTGGGCGTACGTACTGTTCGGATTCATCGTCGCCGTCATCGTGTACTTCTCCTACATCGGCGGGGCGCTGCTCGGCCTCGTCTTTGATGGAACGGCCAACAAGGTTGGAGCGGCCGACCTCAGCCGCTTCGTGGCTTCGCTCTGGCTGAATCCGGGCGCGATTGCCGCCGGGCTCATCGCCCGCGAGATTCCGATCTGGGCCGGTGCGTGGATCGCCCGCCGCGGACGCCGCGTCACGGCCCGCAATCTCGAGGCCCGCACCGAGTACGAACGCCTGCTCGCCGACGGCCCTCACCTCACCCGCCCGTAACGTTCCGTTTCTGGCCCCGGCCGCCCCTGGGTGGTCGGGGCTTCGTCCTGTACGGGTGGCAACTCGTTGTCCGTCCAGGCCCGGGGCGTGGGCCCAGTTAATATACTGAGCCTGGGTTCATAGGGTGGGCCCGACCGTTACGCCAGCCGCGGCATCAACTTCGCTGCACCGTTTGCGGTCTCGCATGGCTCCAGCGGGCCTACGCTGGAGCCATGCGGGAATATCGAAAGTACGCGATAATCATGGCGGCCTTTTCGGTCGCCCTCTACGTGGCCCTCATCGTGGCGTCATTCGGGGTGCTCAGCCTGTTGCTCAATCGCGACGTCATCAATGAAACGGATGCCGGTGCCCTCCTCGGCCCCCTCATGGTCACGACCGCGGCCCTCGCCCTGGTCTGGGTTATTCTCTCCGCAGTGCTGCGCTCGCCCGCACGCCTGACCCAGGTGCCGCCGCTGCCGATCTTTCTCGCCGGAGTCGCCGCCTACCTGGCCTATTGCCTCTTCGGGGGAGTCTTCTACAGCCTCGGCGCCGGCGAACTCTTTCGTTCTGTGGTCTTCATCGGCGGCGAGATGACGAGCCCCTTTGCGATCTCCGTTGCGGTCTGCGGCTGGCTTATCGCGTTCCTCTACTTCGTTGTGCTGCTGGCCAAGCCCGACGGATCCGGCACCCCCGAGTGGCCGTGGGAGAAGGGCGACGACAATATGCCTCGATGATGGGGCCGTTCGTGGCATGTCGCGGGCAACGCCGGTCGAGTACCCTTGTGCAGTATGGAAGGGTCCATTGAGTCGCGCGTCAGCCATGAGGTTGAAAACTGGCTGCGTTGGATCACCCGGTGGCGGCCCGCAACGCACCACGGCCGTGCCCGACTCTGCCGATTGTGCTTCGGCTCGCCGATCATCGCATCGGCCGGACTTGCCGTCGACGTGCCCCACGTCGTGCAGCACGCCCTCTCGATGCGCATGAAGATCGTCATCGATGCCTCGGTCGATGAATACACCGAGCGCAACCTCCCGCTGCTCGCGCACGAACTGAACCTGAGCGAGCGCCGCCAATCCGCTCAGGCGTATCGCCCGGCCGAAGGCCTCGAGCCGGAGTTTCGCGGCCTCGACCTTGACCCGCAACCCGCAGCGGATGCCCCCTACCTTTTCACCTTCAGCGAGCTCGCCGACCTGGAACCCCCCGTTTCACCGCCCGCCGCCCTCAAGCATGCCGCCTCCGACCCTGCGAGCGACCCCGATCCCGACGAACCCTCCGCCGCGCAGAACCCCTTCCCGCCGCTGACCCCCGAAGAGAAGGCTGCACTGAGGGTAGAAATTGGCCTCGCCGACGAGTTCGCCACCCAGGTCGGCCGCCGGATCTGTGCCCAACTCCGGCAGCAGCAGCCGCGGTTGCTCGCCGCGATCGCCGAGCACGTCGAGCCTCAGGTGCAGGCCCTGCTCGCTGACCTCGAGAGTACCCTCGACTCTCCGCTCTGGCCGCGCAATCCCTAGCCGAGCCGCAGCGCGAGGTTCTCACACCGACCGGCTCCGGGCCCGGAAAGCAAAAGTGCAGGACGACGGCCGTCCGCGACCCCACCGCGACCCCACCGCGACCCATTTGACCGTCGAGGCTCCGCCGGGCTAGACTCGTCGGGTGTGCGCTTTGTCGTGCGCCTGAATTATGCCCTCCTGAGAGCACAGGCCGAGATTCCACACATGCAGGGTTTGCTCAACGAGTAGCCCCCACGGCATACCCACCAAAACACGCGCGAGCAATCGTGTGGGTTCAAGCGGGTCCAGATGAACTCGACCTCATTCGAACGAGCGGGTCGAATGCTAACCATCACAAAGCTGTCACCGTGCAGCAATATCAAGGAGTAATTAGTGCCCACCATTCAGCAGTTGGTCAGAAAGGGCCGCAGCCCCAAGGTCACCAAGACCAAGGCTCCCGCCCTGAAGTCCAACCCGCAGCAGCGCGGCGTTTGCACCCGCGTCTACACCACCACCCCGAAGAAGCCGAACTCGGCTCTTCGCAAGGTCGCCCGCGTCAAGCTTTCCAACGGCACCGAGGTCACCGCCTACATTCCCGGCGAGGGCCACAACCTGCAGGAGCACTCCATGGTGCTCGTGCGCGGAGGCCGTGTTAAGGACCTCCCCGGTGTGCGTTATAAAATCATTCGCGGCGCACTGGACACCCAGGCCGTCAAGAACCGCAAGCAGGCACGTAGCCGCTACGGCGCAAAGATGGAGAAGAAGTAATGCCCCGTAAAGGACCCGCTCCCAAGCGTCCTGTCATTGCCGACCCGGTTTACGGTGCACCCATCGTTAGCCAGCTCGTCAACAAGATCCTTCTCGATGGCAAAAAGGGCCTCGCCGAGCGCATCGTTTACGATGCCCTCGCCGGAGTCTCCGCCAAGAACGAGCTGGATGCCGTTGTGACGCTGAAGAAGGCACTCGACAACGTTCGTCCGACCCTCGAGGTGCGTTCGCGCCGCGTCGGTGGTTCCACGTACCAGGTTCCGGTTGAGGTCAAGCCGCACCGCGCCAACACCCTGGCGCTGCGCTGGTTGACCAGCTACGCCAAGGCGCGTCGCGAGAAGACCATGACCGAGCGTCTCACCAACGAGATCCTCGACGCGAGCAACGGCCTCGGTGCCGCTGTCAAGCGTCGTGAAGACACTCACAAGATGGCTGAAGCGAACAAGGCCTTCGCTCACTACCGCTGGTAGGCACGAACCATCGAGCATTCCTGAACAGCGGGCAGGCGCCTGTAAACAACGCGCCTGCCCAGCTGGGAAGCGGATGCTTACGGCCCTGTTCCGCATGACCCACCCCTACCCTTCCGGAGGACCCCCGTGGCACTTGACGTGCTCACCGACCTGAGTAAGGTCCGCAATATCGGCATCATGGCTCACATTGATGCTGGCAAGACCACCACGACTGAGCGCATCCTGTTCTACACGGGTGTCAACCACAAGATCGGCGAGACCCACGACGGCGCCTCGACGATGGACTGGATGGCGCAGGAGCAGGAACGTGGCATCACGATCACCTCTGCTGCGACGACCTGTTTCTGGGACAACAACCAGATCAACATCATCGACACCCCCGGACACGTGGACTTCACCGTAGAGGTGGAGCGTTCGCTCCGCGTCCTCGACGGTGCTGTTGCCGTGTTCGACGGCAAGGAGGGCGTTGAGCCCCAGTCCGAAACCGTGTGGCGTCAGGCCGACAAGTACGACGTGCCGCGCATCTGCTTCGTCAACAAGATGGACAAGCTCGGCGCCGACTTCTACTTCACGGTCGACACCATCATCAAGCGCCTCGGCGCGAAGCCGCTGGTCATCCAGCTGCCGATCGGTGCAGAGTCTGAGTTCGAGGGTGTCGTTGACCTCGTTCAGATGCGTGCACTGACCTGGCGTGGCGACTCCAAGGGTGACGTGGAGATGGGCTCGAAGTACGCCATCGAAGAGATCCCTGCAGACCTCGTGGAGAAGGCCGCCGAGTACCGCAAGCTTCTGCTCGAGACCGTCGCCGAAACCGACGACGACCTCATGGAGCGTTACTTCGCCGGCGAAGAGCTGACGGTTGCCGAGATCAAGGGCGCCATTCGAAAGCTCACCATCAACAGCGAGATCTACCCGGTTCTGTGCGGTTCTGCGTTCAAGAACCGCGGCGTTCAGCCGATGCTCGACGCTGTCATCGATTACCTCCCGACGCCGCTCGACGTGCCTGCCATTGAGGCACACGACCCGCGCGACGAAGAAAAGGTCATCATGCGTCACCCCGACGCCGAGGAGCCGTTCACGGCTCTCGCGTTCAAGGTTGCGGTGCACCCGTTCTTCGGTCGCCTCACCTACGTTCGCGTCTACTCGGGCCGTCTCGACTCCGGAGCCCAGGTCATCAACTCGACCAAGGGTAAGAAGGAGCGCATCGGCAAGATCTTCCAGATGCACGCCAACAAGGAGAACCCGGTGGCCTTCGTGACCGCCGGTCACATCTACGCGGTCATCGGCCTCAAGGACACCACCACGGGCGACACCCTGTGCGACCCGAACAACCAGGTCGTACTCGAGTCCATGACGTTCCCTGACCCGGTTATCGAGGTCGCGATCGAGCCGAAGACGAAGCAGGACCAGGAAAAGCTGGGCCTTGCCATTCAGAAGCTTGCGGAAGAAGACCCCACGTTCCGTACCGAGCAAAACCAGGAAACTGGCCAGACGGTTATCAAGGGAATGGGTGAACTTCACCTGGACATCCTGGTCGACCGCATGAAGCGTGAATTCAACGTTGAGGCGAACGTCGGTAAGCCCCAGGTGGCGTACCGCGAGACGATCCGCAAGGCCGTTGAGCGTCACGACTACACGCACAAGAAGCAGACCGGTGGATCCGGCCAGTTCGCGAAGATCCAGATCGCGATCGAGCCGATGGAAATCACTGCTGAGAAGTCGTACGAGTTTCTCAACAAGGTCACCGGTGGCCGTATCCCGCGTGAGTACATCCCCTCGGTGGATGCTGGAATTCAGGATGCGCTCCGCGTAGGTATCCTGGCCGGCTACCCGATGGTGGGCGTTCGCGCCAGCCTGCTTGACGGCGCTGCGCACGACGTCGACTCCTCGGAGATGGCCTTCAAGATTGCCGGCTCGATGGGCTTCAAGGAAGCCGTTCGCAAGGCGAACCCCGTTCTGCTCGAGCCGCTGATGGCGGTCGAAGTTCGTACCCCTGAGGAATACATGGGTGACGTAATCGGCGACCTCAACTCGCGTCGTGGGCAGATCCAGACCATGGAGGATGCGCAGGGCGTGAAGGTAATTCGCGCTCACGTTCCACTGTCGGAGATGTTCGGATACATCGGCGACCTGCGGTCGAAGACCTCAGGCCGTGCGGTGTACTCGATGACGTTCGAGAGCTATGCGGAGGTCCCGAAGGCTGTTGCCGACGAGATCATCAACAAGAACAAGGGCGAATAACCCCTAAGGTGGCCTACGGGCCCGAAATCGCTTAGGCCACCTGGCCCGAGTAACATAAGTAGACACATCCAGCGCATACCGGCCGCTCGTAATGGCGGCCGTGAATTTGCACGCGAGTCCTGAGGAGGACCCACAGTGGCCAAGGCCAAGTTCGAGCGGACAAAGCCGCACGTAAACATCGGAACGATCGGTCACGTTGACCACGGAAAGACCACGCTGACTGCAGCGATCTCCAAGGTTCTTGCCGATAAGTTCCCGTCCAAGATCAACGTTCAGCGCGACTTCGCGTCGATTGACTCGGCTCCGGAAGAACGCCAGCGCGGTATCACGATCAACATTTCGCATGTTGAGTATGAGACCGACAAGCGTCACTATGCGCACGTCGATGCTCCGGGCCACGCTGACTACATCAAGAACATGATCACCGGTGCTGCTCAGATGGACGGCGCGATCCTCGTGGTTGCCGCTACTGACGGCCCGATGGCTCAGACCCGTGAGCACGTTCTGCTCGCCAAGCAGGTCGGCGTTCCGACCCTGCTCGTCGCGCTGAACAAGGCCGACATGGTTGACGACGAAGAAATCATGGAGCTCGTTGAGCTTGAAGTTCGTGAACTTCTCTCCAGCCAGGGTTTCGATGGCGACAACGCCCCCGTTATCCAGGTCTCCGCACTCAAGGCGCTTGAAGGCGACGAGAAGTGGACCGGCAATATCCTTGAGCTCATGCAGGCTGTTGACGACTTCATTCCCGACCCGATCCGCGACAAAGACAAGCCGTTCTTGATGCCGATCGAGGACGTCTTCACGATCACCGGCCGTGGCACCGTTGTTACGGGCCGCGCCGAGCGTGGAACCCTCAAGATCAACTCCGAGATCGAGATCGTCGGCATCCGCCCGACGCAGAAGACCACGGTTACCGGTATTGAGATGTTCCACAAGCAGCTCGACGAGGCTTGGGCCGGCGAGAACTGTGGACTTCTTCTTCGTGGCACCAAGCGCGAAGACGTTGAGCGCGGCCAGGTCGTCGTCAAGCCGGGTTCGGTTACGCCGCACACCGACTTCGAGGGCACCGCGTACATCCTCAGCAAGAACGAGGGTGGCCGTCACAACCCGTTCTACGCGAACTACCGCCCGCAGTTCTACTTCCGCACCACGGACGTCACCGGCGTCATCACGTTGCCCGAGGGCACCGAGATGGTCATGCCTGGCGACACCACCGACCTGACCGTCGCGCTGATCCAGCCGATCGCCATGGAAGAGGGCCTCGGCTTCGCGATTCGTGAAGGTGGCCGCACCGTCGGCGCCGGCACGGTGACCAAGATCATCAAGTAGTTTCAACCTACTGATCTCCTGAAAGGGGTCGGGCCTCCGGGCCTGGCCCCTTTTTTGCATCCCCTTTGGTCTGCATACTTTGCCAGCGGATGCCATCGTTCGGCCCGCCGAGAGTTTGCCAGCCCGGCCTGTTTCCAGCGGATTACATTGGCCGGGTCGACCTGCAGAATTCTCAGTTTCCGGTTATGGTCTGCCCATGCAGATATCTAAGCTCGAAGTGCGCATCCTGATGGCGATCGCGATTGTCGTCGTCGGCATCCTTGCCGTGGTAATCGTGCCCCGTTTGGTCGGGTTCGCCCCCGCTGCCCAATCGGCCGTCGGTCCGCAAGCGGCTACGCCGACACCAGCCCCGTCGGCAACTCCGACGGTTGCGCCGGCCCCCGCTCCCGCGCCGACCGCGAAAACGGAACGGCAGATTCTCGACGACATCGTGGCGAGCACGGTCAGCGTCTACAGCGTGCTGGTTTGCGACAGTCTTGACGAATACGCCGCCTTATCGATTGCCGAAATCATCACGAAGGTGCTGGCCGCATACCCGACATCGGGCCTCTCCGACCAGTCGCGTCAGATCATGGCCCGGCGGGTGCTGACCGAATCTGCTGCCAAGAGCTGCGCCGACCAGAGCCCACGCGTAGCTGCCGGAATCCAGGACTAGCCCAGTACAGCGCAAAAAAATAGATGCCAGCGGCCGGCCGGCCGTGGGCATCCGTCTAAAAATGGCCCGACAGGGAAGGGCCGATAAGAAAGCCGCGACACGCCCGGGTTGCATGAAGTGGCAACTGTGTGGCAGACTCTTCTAGTTCAACACTTTCGGCGTGCGCTACGCGTCGCCGGAATCACTGCCAGGCAGTGCATAGTCGCGTCACACTCTTCGAAGAACACTCGTCGAACGAGAGCTGATTGCAGGCTAGGCCGCAGGGAGCAGAGCGCAGCATAAATCAACGATCTGGTCGGCGCGGGTAAAACCGTGTCGTCCCCCAGGTTCTGCTCTGGGAGTCGGCGTTGATGATGAGCGTCGATTATTCGTACGTGACTCAAATTGACATATGAACAGTGGTGCTTTCAGCAGCAGTGCTACTACGGCGTCCAATGCAACCTCGGCAAACAGTGCCGTTGTCTGTAAGACGCCTCGACAGAGAGAGAGTTCGACATGGCGGGACAGAAGATCCGCATTCGACTTAAGTCATATGACCACGAGGTCATCGACATTTCGGCGCGCAAGATCGTCGACACAGTGACCCGTGCGGGCGCTACAGTCGTCGGCCCGGTGCCGCTTCCGACCGAGAAGAACGTGGTGTGTGTCATCCGTTCTCCTCACAAGTACAAGGACAGCCGGGAGCACTTTGAAATGCGCACCCACAAGCGTCTGATCGACATCATTGACCCGACCCCGAAGGCCGTTGACTCGCTCATGCGCCTCGACCTTCCGGCCGACGTCAACATTGAGATCAAGCTCTAGGGCCCGCGATGTCTTACGCAGATACCAAGACCACCAAAGGTCTCCTCGGCAAGAAGCTCGGCATGACCCAGGTGTGGGACGAGAACAACAAGCTTGTTCCCGTTACCGTCATCGAAATCGCGCCGAATGTTGTCACGCAGATTCGCACCAAGGCCGTCGACGGCTATAACGGCGTTCAGATCGCCGCTGGTCCCATCGACCCGCGCAAGGTCAACAGGCCCCTTGCCGGTCACTTCGACAAGGCCGGCGTCACGCCACGTCGCCACATCACCGAGCTCCGCACCGCGGATGCCGCTGACTACAACCTCGGCCAGGAGCTCACCGTTGACGGTGTATTCGCTGCCGGCACCAAGGTTGACGTCATGGGCACCAGCAAGGGTAAGGGCTTCGCCGGTGTTATGAAGCGTCACAACTTCAAGGGTGTTTCCTCCTCACACGGTTCGCACCGTAACCACCGCAAGCCCGGTTCCATCGGTGCTTCCTCGACCCCGAGCCGTGTCTTCAAGGGCATGCGCATGGCCGGTCGTATGGGTGGCGAGCGCGTAACCGTGCTGAACCTCAAGGTGCACGCTATTGACGCCGACAAGGGCCTCATGCTCGTCAAGGGTGCCGTTCCCGGTGCTCGTGGCCGCCTCGTATTCGTTCGCAACGCAGTGAAGGGAGCGTAGTCCTTATGGCTACAGCACTCGACATCATTGACGCCAAGGGCAAGAAGGCAGGCTCTGCCGAGCTTCCCGACGAGCTCTTTGACGTTCCCGCCAACATTCCGCTCATCCACCAGGTCGTTGTTGCGCAGCTCGCTGCCGCACGCCAGGGAACGAGTAAGGTCAAGCGCCGTGGAGAAGTCTCCGGTGCCGGCCGCAAGCCGTTCAAGCAGAAAGGAACCGGTCGCGCTCGTCAGGGCTCGATCCGCGCTCCTCAGATGACCGGTGGTGGAATCGTCCACGGACCGACCCCGCGCAGCTATGACCAGCGCACCCCGAAAAAGATGATTGCCGCAGCCCTCAAGGGTGCACTGAGCGATCGCGCCCGCGGTGGCCGCCTGCACATCGTCGAGGCACTGTTCACAGCTGAGACTCCCAACACGAAGATTGCCCTGGAGCTGCTAACGCAGATCGCCACGAGCAAGCACGTATTGGTTGTCCTCGAGCGTACCGACGAGATCACGTTGCGCAGCATTCGCAATATCCCGACGGTGCACATCCTCTCGTGGGACCAGCTCAACGCCTACGACGTGCTCGTCAGCGACGACATTGTCTTCACCACCGCTGCTTTCAACGCGTTTGTGGAGAGCAAGACCAAGAAGGAAGAGGTGGCCGCATAATGACTATCGCGACCAACAAGGACCCCCGCGACATCATCATCTCTCCGGTTGTCTCTGAAAAGAGCTACGGCCTGATTGACGAGGGTAAGTACACCTTCATCGTTGACCCCCGCTCGAACAAGACGGAGATCAAGCTCGCGATCGAAAAGATCTTCAAGGTGCAGGTCGCTTCGATCAACACCCTGAACCGCGTGGGCAAGACTCGCCGTACCAAGTTCGGCATGGGCAAGCGCAAGGACACCAAGCGTGCCATTGTCACGCTCAAGTCTGGCTCCATCGACATCTTCACGGCCGTCGGCTAAGCGACAGGCAGAGGGATAACTAATGGCTATTCGTAAGTACAAGCCCACGACCCCGGGTCGACGCGGTTCATCCGTTGCCGACTTCGCGGAAATCACGCGTTCCACCCCAGAGAAGTCGCTGCTGCGTCCGCTCTCCAAGACTGGTGGACGTAACAACCAGGGCCGCATCACGACCCGTCACATCGGTGGTGGCCACAAGCGCCAGTACCGCGTGATCGACTTCAAGCGCAACGACAAGGACGGCGTCAACGCCCGCGTCGCTGAAATTGAATACGACCCGAACCGCACGGCGCGCATCGCGCTCCTGCACTTCATTGACGGCACGAAGCGTTACATCATCGCGCCGAACAAGCTCAGCCAGGGCGACATCATCGAGTCGGGAGCCGGGGCTGACATCAAGCCCGGCAACAACCTGCCGTTGAAGAACATCCCTACCGGTACCATCATTCACGCGATCGAACTGCGTCCGGGTGGTGGCGCCAAGATGGCCCGCTCAGCCGGTTCATCCGTTCGTCTGGTAGCGAAGGAGGGCGTCTACGCCCAGCTTCGTCTGCCGTCTGGTGAAATCCGCAACGTGGATGCTCGCTGCCGCGCGACGATCGGCGAGGTCGGCAACGCCGAGCAGTCGAACATCAACTGGGGCAAGGCCGGACGTATGCGCTGGAAAGGCGTTCGCCCGACTGTTCGTGGTGTTGCCATGAACCCGGTCGATCACCCGCACGGTGGTGGTGAGGGTAAGACGTCCGGTGGACGTCACCCCGTCAGCCCCTGGGGCCAGAAGGAAGGGCGCACCCGCCACCCGAATAAGGAAAGCGACAAGCTCATTGTTCGTCGCCGCACCGTCGGCAAGAAGCGTAAGTAGGAGTAGACGATGCCAAGAAGTCTTAAGAAAGGCCCTTTCGTTGACGACCACCTGCTTCGCAAGGTGTTCGCGGCGAACGAAGCCAAGAGCAAGAACGTAATCAAGACCTGGTCGCGCCGCTCGATGATCATCCCCGACATGCTCGGACACACCATCGCAGTGCACGACGGACGCAAGCACATCCCGGTGTTCGTCACCGAGAGCATGGTCGGTCATAAGCTCGGCGAGTTTGCGCCCACCCGCACCTTCCGTGGACACGTGAAGGACGACAAGAAGGGCCGTCGCCGCTAACGCGGGGACGTGAAGGAGGAGAAGAAATGGTGGAGTCGATCGCACGCGTGCGTCACATCCGCGTTACCCCCCAGAAGGCTCGTCGCGTCGTTGACATGATCCGCGGCAAGCAGGCGCAGGAAGCGCTGGGAATTCTGAAGTTTGCGCCCCAGGGTGCATCCGATCCGGTGTACAAGCTGGTGGCCTCGGCCATCGCCAACGCCCGGGTCAAGGCAGATGCAGCCAACACGTATCTGGACGAGCAGGACCTGTTCATCAGCCGGGCATTCGTTGACGAGGGTACGACCCTCAAGCGTTTCCAGGCTCGTGCCCAGGGTCGCGCATTCGAAATCAAGAAGCGCACCAGCCACATCACGGTTGTGCTCACCACTCCTGAGGAGGGTACGAAGTAATGGGCCAGAAAGTAAACCCCTATGGCTTCCGTCTGGGAATCACCACCGATCACGTATCGCGTTGGTTCTCTGACTCGACCAAGCCGGGTCAGCGCTACGCTGACTTTGTCGCAGAAGACGTCAAAATCCGTCGCCTGCTGAGCACCAGCCTCGACCGCGCCGGCGTCAGCCGCATCGAGATCGAGCGCACTCGTGACCGTGTTCGCGTTGACATTCACACCGCCCGTCCGGGCATTGTGATTGGTCGCCGCGGCGCGGAGGCCGAGCGCATCCGCTCTGACCTGGAAAAACTCACTGCCAAGCAGATTCAACTGAACATCCTCGAGGTCAAGAACCCCGAGCAGGATGCCCAGCTGGTCGCGCAGGGTATTGCCGAGCAGCTCTCCGCACGTGTGGCTTTTCGCCGTGCGATGCGTAAGGGC
This sequence comes from Cryobacterium sp. Y62, assembly GCF_002929785.1. Lineage (NCBI taxonomy): Bacteria > Bacillati > Actinomycetota > Actinomycetes > Micrococcales > Microbacteriaceae > Cryobacterium > Cryobacterium sp. Y62. The sequence goes on from NZ_PJJK01000107.1 coordinate 23,818, forward strand.
CTGCAGGGTGCGCAGCGCGCCGGCGCCAAGGGTGTTCGCATCCAGGTGTCCGGTCGTCTGGGTGGCGCCGAGATGAGCCGCAGCGAGTTCTACCGTGAAGGCCGGGTGCCACTGCACACGCTTCGCGCGAACATCGACTACGGCTTCTATGAAGCCAAGACCACCTTCGGCCGCATCGGCGTGAAGGTCTGGATCTACAAGGGTGACATCACCAACAAGGAACTCGCTCGCGAGCAGGCCAACGCTAAGTCGTCCCGCCCCGAGCGTCGTGACGATCGACCGCGCCGTGCACCTCGTGCAGATGCTCCGGCAGCGGCACCGGTCGCAGCAGGAGTTGAGGCTAAATAATGTTGATTCCACGTAGAGTCAAGCACCGCAAGCAGCACCACCCGGGTCGTACCGGCCACGCTACCGGTGGCACTACGGTCTCATTCGGTGACTATGGCATCCAGGCGCTGACCCCCGCGTACGTGACCAACCGTCAGATCGAGTCCGCTCGTATCGCCATGACGCGTCACATCAAGCGTGGCGGGAAGGTGTGGATCAACATCTACCCCGACCGCCCGCTGACCAAGAAGCCGGCCGAAACTCGCATGGGTTCCGGTAAGGGTTCCGTCGAGTGGTGGGTTGCCAACGTCAAGCCGGGTCGCGTTCTCTTCGAGCTCAGCGGTGTCACCGACGCCGTTGCGAAGGAAGCACTTACCCGTGCAATTCACAAGCTGCCCCTCAAGGCACGCATCATCAAGCGCGAGGAGGGCGACGCATAATGGCGATCGGAACCAAGGAGCTCGCCCCAGTCGAGCTCGACACCTTTGACAACGAGAAGCTGTTCGAAGAGCTGAAGAAGGCCAAGGAAGAGCTGTTCAACCTGCGCTTCCAGTCGGCCACCGGTCAGCTCGAGAGCCACGGCCGCCTCCGCGCGGTTAAGCGCGATATCGCTCGCATCTACACGGTTCTCCGTGAGCGCGAGCTGGGTATTCGTGCCACGCCGGTTGCAGTCCCGGCTCCGGCCAAGGCTGAGAAGGCAGAGAAAAAAACCAAGAAGGCCAAGGCCGCAGTTGAGTCCACGGACGACGCTGCAGCCGAGACCGTCGAGACGAAGGAGGCCTAGTCATGGCGAAGACTGACGAAACGGTCGTCGCAGCCGAGGCAGAAGCTCTCGTTCGCGGTTACCGCAAGACGCTGCGTGGTTACGTGACCAGCGACAAGATGAACAAAACCATCATTGTCGTGGTCGAAGACCGCGTGAAGCACCCGTTGTACGGCAAGGTCATCCGCCGTACTTCCAAGCTGAAGGCGCACGATGAGGCGAACTCCGCCGGCATCGGCGACCTGGTCCTGATCAGTGAGACCCGTCCGCTTAGCGCCTCCAAGCGCTGGCGCCTGGTCGAGATTCTTGAGAAGGCCAAGTAAGCCTCGCGCTTACTTGACGTAAAGGAGTTATAAAGTGCTTCAGCAAGAATCACGAGTACGGGTTGCCGACAACAGCGGCGCCAAGGAACTCTTGACCATCCGTGTTCTCGGCGGCTCCGGCCGTCGTTACGCCGGCCTGGGCGACGTCATCGTCGCCACGGTCAAGGATGCAATCCCGGGCGGAAACGTCAAGAAGGGTGACATCGTCAAAGCTGTCATCGTTCGCACCAAGAAGGAAACCCGTCGTCCAGACGGCTCCTACATCAAGTTCGATGAGAACGCTGCAGTGATCTTGAAGGCAGACGGTGACCCCCGCGGCACCCGAATCTTCGGACCGGTCGGTCGCGAGCTTCGCGACAAGAAGTTCATGAAGATCATCTCGCTGGCACCGGAGGTTATTTAATCATGGCCAGAATCAAAAAGGGTGACCTCGTTCAGGTCATCAGCGGCCGCAGCCAGGCTCGCGGGGGAGACCGTGGCAAGCAGGGCAAGATCATCTCCGTCGACGTCGAGAAGAACCGTGTCCTCGTTGAGGGCATCAACTTCGTGACCAAGCACGTTCGCGTCGGACAGACCCAGCGCGGCACCAAGACGGGTGGCATCGAGACCTTCGAAGCCGCCATCCACGTGTCCAACGTAGCCATCGTCGACCCGGAGACCAAGAAGCCGACCCGCGTCGGCTTCCGCCAGGAAGAGGTAACGAAGGACGGCGTCACCAAGACGGTCCGCATTCGTTACGCCAAGAAGTCAGGGAAGGACCTCTAATGACTGACACCGCAGTTGTTGAAGGCACTGGCGGCGCCGCGCCCGTCAAGGCCCTGCCGCGTCTGAAGCAGAAGTACCGCGATGAGATCAGTGCCAAGCTCTCCGAGGAACTCGGCTTCACCAACGTGCACCGCATCCCCACCCTGACGAAGATTGTCGTCAACATGGGTGTCGGAGAAGCAGCACGCGACGGCAAGGTGATGGACGGTGCGGTTTCTGACCTCACCAAGATCACCGGCCAGAAGCCGCAGGTCACCAAGGCTCGCAAGTCGATCGCGCAGTTCAAACTGCGTGAGGGACAGCCCATCGGTGCCCACGTCACCCTTCGTGGCGACCGCATGTGGGAGTTCCTGGACCGGCTGCTCAGCCTGGCCCTTCCTCGTATCCGTGACTTCCGCGGCCTCTCCGACAAGCAATTCGATGGTGCGGGCAACTACACCTTCGGTTTGACCGAGCAGGTCATGTTTCACGAGATCGACCAGGACCGCATTGACCGCGTTCGCGGTATGGACATCACGGTTGTTACGACCGCGAAGTCCAACGACGAGGGTCGCGCGCTGCTCAAAGCGCTCGGCTTCCCGTTCAAAACGTCCGACGCACAGAAGTAGCGTTTTTCAACTAGAGTTGGGAGCTTGCGCTTGCTAGCTCCCAACTCATGGTTGGCCCCGGCGCACAGAAATGTCAGGCGCACACAGATTTTCACCCCGGAAGCCGGTCAACCGATCGGTTTCCTCACCACCACAGGTCGTCATTCGCGTAACGAACGGCGAAACCAGGCGAGAAAGGCACCACAAAATGACAATGACAGATCCGGTCGCAGACATGCTGACCAGACTGCGCAACGCTAACTCGGCGTACCACGACACAGTGTCGATGCCGCATAGCAAATTGAAAGCGCACATCGCTGACATCCTCAAGGCACAGGGCTACATCTCTGCCTGGACCGTCAAGGATGCAACAGTAGGTAAGACCCTCACGCTGGACCTCAAGTTCGGTCCGAACCGTGAGCGTTCCATCGTGGGCATCAAGCGGGTTTCCAAGCCCGGCCTCCGCGTGTACGCAAAGTCGACTGAGATCCCCACGGTTCTCGGCGGCCTCGGCGTTGCCATCCTGTCCACCTCCAGCGGTCTGCTTACCGACCGCCAGGCTGAGAAGAAGGGCGTAGGCGGAGAAGTTCTCGCCTACGTGTGGTAACTGAGAATGTCACGTATTGGAAGACTCCCCATCCCGATCCCTGCCGGGGTCACGGTTGTGGCTGACGGCCAGGCCGTCTCCGTCAAGGGTCCGAAGGGCGAGCTCGCGCTCGTCGTTTCCAACCCCATCACAGTGTCGATCGAGGACGGTCACGTTCTCGTCACCCGTCCGAACGACGAACGCCAGTCGCGTTCGCTGCACGGTCTGACTCGCACCCTGATCAACAACCAGATCATCGGCGTAACCGTTGGTTACACCAAGGGTCTCGAAATCGTCGGTACCGGTTACCGCGCGGCGCAGAAGGGTACCTCTGTTGAGTTCGCCCTCGGCTTCTCGCACCCGGTCGTCGTCGAGCCGCCGGTCGGGATCGTTCTGACCGTGGAGAGCGTCAACAAGCTCACGGTCAGCGGAATCGATAAGCAGGCCGTCGGCGAGGTTGCCGCCAACATCCGTAAGATTCGCAAGCCAGAGCCCTACAAGGGCAAGGGTGTGCGTTACGCCGGCGAGATTGTTCGCCGCAAGGCCGGAAAGAGTGGTAAGTAGCCATGGGACTCGGAACTAGAGGCAAGAGCAAGGCCGCAGCCCGCGGACGTCGACACACTCGTCTTCGCAAGAAGATCGAGGGAACGGCGCTTCGCCCGCGCCTCGTCGTCACCCGCTCGGCTCGTCACGTATTCGTGCAGGTCGTTGACGACAGCAAGGGCTTCACGCTTGCGTCGGCGTCCACGCTCGAAACGGACTTGCGCACCTTCGATGGTGACAAGACCGCCAAGGCCCGCAAGGTCGGTGAGCTCGTCGCTGAGCGTGCGAAAGCCGCCGGCATCGAAGCCGTTGTATTTGACCGTGGTGGCAGCAAGTACGCAGGACGCGTCGCAGCCATCGCTGAAGGAGCTCGAGAGGGTGGATTGAACCTGTGAGCACTGAAAAGATCGAAACCACAGCACCTGTTGCTGCCGAAGCGGTTGCACCGGTTGAAACCGCTGCTTCCACGACGCCGCCGCAGAACGAGCCCCGCGAGGCTCGTCGTGGTGGCCGTGAGCGCAACCCGAACAAGGACCGCGGAAGCCGCGATGCCGACAAGAGCCAGTTCCTGGAGCGCGTCGTCACCATCAACCGTGTGTCGAAGGTTGTCAAGGGTGGTCGTCGCTTCAGCTTCACCGCTCTCGTCGTCGTCGGCGACGGTAACGGACTGGTCGGCGTCGGATACGGTAAGGCCCGCGAGGTCCCGACCGCTATCTCCAAGGGCGTGGAAGAAGCGAAGAAGAACTTCTTCCGCGTTCCTCGCGTTGGCCTGACCATTCCGCACCCCGTACAGGGTGAGGCCGCAGCCGGCGTCGTTCTGCTGCGTCCGGCAGCAGCAGGTACCGGCGTTATCGCCGGTGGCCCGGTGCGCGCCGTACTCGAATGTGCTGGCATCCACGACGTGCTGAGCAAGTCGCTCGGTTCGTCGAACACCATCAACATCGTGCACGCCACGGTCGAGGCGCTGCACCAGCTCGAAGAGCCGCGTGCGGTTGCGGCTCGCCGCGGCCTGGCCTATGAAGACGTGGCTCCGGCCCGTTTCCTGCGTGCCGACGCTGCTGCAGCTGCAGCAGCCGCAACCGCGAAGGCAGGTGCCTGATGGCCCAGCTGAAGATCACACAGATCAAGTCCAAAATTAGTGAGAAGCAGAACCAGCGCGACACTCTTCGCAGTCTGGGTCTGCGACGCATTGGCGCCGTTACGATCCGCGAGGATAACTCGCAGAACCGTGGCTACGTCAACACCGTCGCTCACCTCGTAAAGGTCGAGGAGATTGACTAATGGCTGACGAGAAGGAAGCTACCAAGGTAGCCGACAAGCCCGACACGAAGAAGGCCGCTGCCCCCAAAAAGGCCGCAGCACCGAAGAAGGCCCCCGTCGCAGCCGAGTCGACTGAGCCCCGCGAGCACGTGCTGAAGGTACACCACCTTCGCCCCGCTCCCGGAGCGAAGAAGGCCCGCATGCGCGTTGGCCGTGGTGAAGGATCCAAGGGTAAGACCGCGGGTCGAGGCACCAAGGGTACGAAGGCGCGTTACAGCGTACGCGTCGGCTTCGAGGGTGGGCAGATGCCTCTGCACATGCGCACCCCGAAACTGCGTGGATTCAAGAACCCGTTCCGCGTCGAGTACCAGGTTGTCAACCTGGAAAAGCTTGAACTCCTCTACCCGAACGGCGGCGATGTCACCATCGCCAGCCTGATCGCCAAGGGTGCGGTTCGTGACAACGAAAAAGTCAAGGTTCTCGGCACCGGTGAGATTACCGTTAAGCTGAACGTGACGGTTGACAAGGTCTCTGCTTCAGCTGAGCAGAAAATTGTTGCCGCGGGCGGATCTGTAAAGTAAACCCGTAGACGCTCAATCGAGCTTGTCGAATCCGTCAATCGAGTTAAATCGTTTGGTGTGATTCGACAAGCTCGATCGTATTTAGTCGATGTACTCCTGTCGACCCGCGCGGGTCGGTCTGCGTAAATATCTGGAGGCCTTTTTGTTCAGCGCCATTGCGCGGATCTTCCGCACACCCGACCTTCGCAAGAAGATCGGCTTCACCCTGGGCATCATTGCTCTGTTCCGGTTGGGCTCGTTCATCCCGGCCCCGTTCGTGGACTTCGCCAACGTGCAGCTGTGTCTGGCGGCCAACCAGGGTTCGAGCGGCCTCTACGAGCTCGTCAACCTGTTTAGTGGTGGCGCCCTGCTCCAGCTCAGCGTGTTTGCCCTCGGCATCATGCCCTACATCACTGCCTCCATCATCGTGCAGCTGCTGCGCGTGGTCATCCCTCACTTCGACACCCTCTACAAGGAGGGTGCTTCGGGTCAGAGCACACTGACCCAGTACACCCGTTACCTCACGATCGCCCTCGGCATTCTGCAGTCGACCACGCTGATCACCGTCGCCCGCAGCGGCGCCCTGTTTGGGACATCCGCCAGCACCGAGTGCACGCAGCTGATCACCAACGACGCCTGGTACGCCATCATGCTCATGGTCATCACGATGACCGCCGGCACCGGCGTCATCATGTGGATGGGTGAGCTCGTCACCGAACGCGGCGTCGGCAACGGCATGTCGCTCATGATCTTCATCTCGATCGCAGCCTTGTTCCCTGGATCGCTCGGCGCCATCGGCCAGCAGCAGGGCCTCGACACCCTCATCATCGTGCTGATCGTGGGAATTCTGGTGGTCGCCGGCGTGGTCTTCGTCGAGCAATCCCAGCGGCGAATACCGGTGCAGTACGCCAAGCGTATGGTCGGGCGCCGCACCTACGGCGGCAACAACACCTATATTCCGATCAAGGTCAACATGGCCGGCGTGATCCCCGTGATCTTCGCCTCCTCGCTGCTGTACCTGCCGGCCCTGCTCGCGCAATTCAACCAGCCGGCCGCCGGCACCGAAGCTCCGGCCTGGGTCGTCTGGATCTCCAACAACCTCACCGGCGGCGACCAGCCGCTGTACATGGCCATGTACTTCTTCCTGATCATCGGCTTCACCTACTTCTACGTGGCGATCACTTTCAACCCCGAAGAAGTTGCGGACAACATGAAGAAGTACGGCGGATTCATTCCCGGCATCCGCGCCGGCCGGCCGACCGCCGAGTACCTCGACTTCGTGCTCACCCGCATTACGCTTCCGGGTTCGCTCTACCTGGGTTTTATCGCGTTGATCCCGCTCGTTGCATTCTCAGTTATCGGTGCCGACCAGAACTTCCCGTTCGGCGGCGCGAGTATTCTCATCATCGTCGGCGTGGGGCTCGAGACGGTCAAGCAGATCGACTCGCAACTGCAACAGCGACACTATGAGGGGCTTCTTAAATGACGCGCTTACTATTGATCGGCCCGCCCGGCGCTGGCAAAGGCACCCAGGCGGAGCGCCTGGCGCTTGCCTTCGACATTCCCGCCATCTCCACCGGCGACATCTTTCGTTACAACGTGACCAACAACACCCCGCTGGGCGTCGAGGTCAAGTCGTTCATGGACGCCGGAGCGTACGTCCCCGACACCCTCACCAACGCCATAGTCGCTGACCGGCTCAAGGAAGCGGATGCTGCCGGCGGCTTTCTGCTCGACGGTTATCCGCGCACGACCGATCAGGTCGATGAGCTCGATCGTCTGCTGAGTGCAGAGGGCACTCAGCTCGACGTAGTCGTTCTCATCACCGCCGACACCGACGAGGTCGTCACGCGGCTGCTGAAGCGTGCGGCCGAGCAGGGCCGCGCGGACGACACGGCCGACGTCATCCGCCATCGTCTTGATGTCTACGCGGAGCAGACCACTCCGCTGATCGACGTCTACAGCGCTCGTGGCCTCGTGGTCACGATCGACGGCCTCGGTGCCGTTGAGGCGGTCACCGAGCGCATTCTCGCCGCCCTGGCCGACCGCGGCCTGCGTGGTCAGTAGCACGACCAGGCTCTAACACGAGTTTGGGCCGGGCCTAACGACTCGGCCCATCATCATGTGCACCACAACGCAAATAAGAAAAGATCGCTCCCCTTCTCGGAGCTAGTTTGTAGGAAATCAGTGAGTTTTCGTCGTTCCATCTACAAGAACCCCGCCCAGTTGCGCCTCATGGTCGCCCCGGGCCTGGCCACCGCCGCATCGCTCAAGGCCGCCCGCTCTGCCATGGTGATCGGGGCTACGACCCTCGAACTCGACGCTGCGGCCGAGGCCGCCATCGTCGCGCTCGGCGGTAAGCCGAACTTCAAGCTCGAGGCCGGGTATCACCACACCGTGTGTGCCTCGGTGAACGACGACGTTGTGCACGGCATCCCTTCTGAGCGGCGCCTCGCGGCCGGTGACATCGTCTCAATCGACAGTGGCGCCATCATCGAAGGCTGGAACGGCGACGCCGCGTTCAGCTTCGTGCTGCCGGACGCCAGCCGACCCGAGCTTGTGGCCGAACGGCAGAAGCTGTGTAACGTGACCGAGCAATCGCTCTGGCACGGCATCGCCCGGCTACACACCGCCCGTCACCTCAATGAGGTCGGTGACGCCATTGAAGATTACGTGGAGTCGCAGGGCAGCTATGGCATTCTCACGGACTATGTCGGCCACGGCATCGGCCGCTCGATGCACGAGGATCCGCCGGTGTTCAACTACCGCGTGCGCCCGAAAGGTCCGGATGTGAAGCCGGGGCTCGTCGTCGCTATCGAGCCGATGGTCGTGCTCGGGTCGATCGATACCTACACCCGGGACGACGATTGGACCGTAGCCACGAGCGACGGCAAGGCCGCAGCGCACTGGGAGCACAGCATTGCCGTGCACAAGGACGGTATCTGGGTGTTGACCGCCGAAGACGGTGGCGCTGCCGGCCTCGCCCAGTTTGGCATCACGCCCGTCCCCATCCCATAACCCGGCTTCCCGACGGCGTGCTGAGCGGTGTCGACGTAAACCGCCAGCGCCCAACGCAAGCTTGAGCGCGGCTGTGAAACGCCGGTTAGGCGGTCGCGCGGAACGTCTCGATGGCCAGGATGCCCGCGGCCGGGTTCTCCGACGACAGGTGCACGATCGAGAACCCGCCGGTGTCGAGGTCTGCGGCGTCGAACAGCGCAGAGGTCGGCTGGCTCCCGGTAGCCAGCGCGATTTCCCGCATGATCTCGGGCAGCACCGGACCGTGGCTGCACAAAACAGCGGTCTTGCGGGAGCGCACGCGCTTGCCGACGATGGAGCGAACATCTGCTTCACCATTTTCGAGTGCGTCCTGGCTGATCAGGTCCGTTTGCTTGATCGGGATGCCCGTGGCGGCTGCGAGCGGAGCCACCGTCGTCACGCACCGCGTCGCCGTGCTCGAGATGATGCGCAACGGTCGCCAGGCCGTGATCGTCGCGACCAGGCCCGCAGCCTGCGTTACCCCGCGTGCCGTCAGCGGACGACGAGCGTCAGGCCCCGCTCCGGTGCGTGGCGCGGCCTTGCCGTGGCGCAGTGCGATAACCGCAAACGTGCGGGTCACGCCGGCCTCGACGAATGCCGAAAACGTCTCGAGAATCTCCACATCTGCCGGGTAGCTCAGATAGCTGCGGGCCTTTTTGATGGTGACCCATTCAATCGCGGCGACCTCGCCGTTCGGAACGAATGTCGAGCGTGCGATCGCGTCCGGCGTGATCTCGGCTGCCCAGTAGTGCACGACCTTGGTTCGACCGTCTGGCATGTCGTAGTGCGACACGCCGAGCGGAACTCCGAGAGCTACGTCCAGCCCGGTCTCTTCCCCGACTTCACGCACCGCGGTGCGGGGCAGCAACTCACCCGGGTCCACCTTGCCTTTGGGGATGGTGACGTCACCGTGCACCGTGCGATGAATGAGCAGCACGTGCATGCGACCGTCGATCAGGCGCCAGCAGACCGCGCCGGCAGCATAAACGTTGGTATCCGTGGTTTTGGACGCCACTAGCGACGCCCCGCCGGTCGTTTGCGGGCGCTGATCTGCTGCATCAATCGGTTTTGCATATCGCTGAGGTGCACGCCGTTCTCGTCGACGTCGTGGCGGGTCCAATGCCCGGTCTCGTCGAGCCACCAGCTCGAGGTGCGCGGATCCATGGCCCGTTCGAACAGGGCCTCGATCTCGACCAGGTGCTCAGGGTCGATCAGGCGCACGAGGGCCTCGACCCGGCGGTCAAGGTTGCGGTGCATCATGTCGGCGCTGCCGATGAACACCTGCGTTTCGCCCAGGTTGTGAAAAGAAAACAGGCGCGAATGCTCGAGGTACCGGCCCAGAATGGACCGCACCCGAATGTTCTCACTCATGCCGACCACGCCCGGCTTGAGACTGCAGATGCCGCGCACCCAGACGTCGACGTGCACGCCGGCCTGGCTCGCCCGGTACAGCGCGTCGATGATGTCTTCGTCGACCATTGAGTTGACCTTGATCCGGATGCCACTGGTCTTGCCCTCGAGGGCGTTCTCGGTTTCGGTCTGGATCTGCTTAAGCAAGGCCTTGCGCAGGTGCAGGGGAGCCACGAGAAGCCGCTTGAACTTCTTCTCTATGGCGTACCCCGACAACTCGTTGAACAGGCGGGTAAGGTCCTTGCCGACCTGGGCATCCGCTGTTAGCAGACCGAGGTCTTCATAAATGCGGCTGGTCTTCGGGTTGTAGTTTCCGGTGCCGATATGGCTGTAGTGCCGCAGCACACCCTTCTCGTAGCGCACCACGAGGGCGAGCTTGCAGTGCGTTTTGAGGCCGACCAGCCCATAGACCACGTGCACGCCGGCCTTTTCAAGCTTGCGCGCCCAGGTGATATTGGCCTGCTCGTCGAAGCGGGCCTTGATCTCCACCAGCGCGAGCACCTGCTTGCCGCTGTCGGCGGCGGCGATGAGTGCCTCGACGATGGGGCTGTCACCGGAGGTGCGGTACAGCGTCTGCTTGATGGCAAGCACGTTCGGGTCGGCCGCGGCCTGCTCCAAGAATGCCTGCACGCTCGTCGCGAAGGACTCGTAGGGGTGGTGTAGCAGTACGTCCCGGTGTGCGACGGCCGCGAAGATGTCCTGCTCGGCGTTCGGCTCGCTCGGCAGTAGCTGGGCTGCCGTGGTCGGCACGTGCTTGGCGAAGTGCAGGTCGGGACGGTCGATGCGCAGGTCGAACAATCCACCGAGGTCGAGCGGTGCTGGCAGGTGGTAGACCTCCTGCTCGGTCACGTCGAGTTCGCGCACGAGAAGGCCGAGGGTGACCTCGTCCATGTCCTCGGTGATCTCCAGGCGAATGGGCGGCCCGAACCGTCGACGCAGCAGTTCTTTCTCGAGTGCCTTGATCAGGTTTTCGGTCTCATCTTCGTCAATTTCAACGTCTTCGTTGCGGGTGACCCGAAACACGTGGTGTTCCAGAATTTCCATGCCTGGAAACAGATCGTCGAGCTGGTTGGCGATGAGATCTTCGAGGGCGATGTAGCGGATGCGATCGACCGACTCATTGCGGTCGACCCGCACAAAGCGCGGCAGCATTGGCGGAACCTTGAGCCGGGCGAACTCCTGCTTGCCGGTTTTGGTGTTGCGTACCCGCACGGCCAGGTTGAGCGAGAGTCCGGAAATATAGGGAAACGGATGCGCCGGGTCAACTGCCAGAGGCATCAGTACCGGAAAGATCTGATTCGAGAAATAGGTGCGCAGCGAGCGACGTTCGGTGTCGCCGAGGCTCTGCCAGTCGACCACCTCGACGCCGGCCTCGGCGAGGGCGGGGCGCACGAGGTTCTGAAAGGCGAGGGCGTGGCGGTCTTGCAGGGCGTGGGCGACGGCCGAGATGTCACTGAGCACGTCCTGCGGAGCCCGGCCCACGTTGGTCGGTACAGCCAGCCCAGTGAGGATGCGGCGTTTCAGCCCGGCGACGCGCACCATGAAGAACTCGTCGAGGTTGCTCGCGAAAATGGCGAGAAAGTTGGTGCGTTCGAGCACGGGCAGCGACTCGTCCTCGGCCAATTCGAGCACGCGCTGGTTGAAAGCGAGCCAGCTCAGCTCGCGGTCGAGGTAGCGGTCGTCGGGCAGCGCCGGGTCGAGTTTGCCGAAAAGTGGGTCAAAGTCGTCATCGAAGTCTGTGAGACCCGAGTCTGCTTGGGTGGTTTCGCCGTCCATTTATCCATCCTGACACCCTTAATCACGCCACCGCGACGAACGAGGTGAACGGGAGGCGAAATAATCTCGAAGCCGTTGACTTTTCGGCGCGTCGCCCCGGTTATATCGACGGAGTTACGTTGCGAATCGCCCCTGGCACGGATGACGTTGCACCAGCTGGTGCAGCTTCTGACATGGTGGCGTTGGGTCAGTCGAGACGGTGTCCGACGCGACAGGGTCAGTCGAGAAGGGATCAGTCGGCGAGGCGGCGGTACTGCACGTCAACCGTGTGGTCGGTGAAACCGAGCGACCGATACAGGTGCACGGCACCGGCGCTGTCGGCCTCAACGTAGAGGGCGGCGGTGACGCAGCCGGCGTCGCGCAGTCGCTGGATCCCCGCCTGCATGAGCGCGCGTCCGAATCCTCGACCGGCGGCATCCGGATGCACCCCGACCACATAAATCTCGCCGATCGCCCCGTCGACCTTGAGCCAGTTGTAGCCGATCATGCGACCGTCGGCGTCCCGCAAAATCAGAAAGTCATCGCTGCTGAACCATGACTCGGCCTGCCGCGCCGTGAGATCGGCCGATGTGATCGCGCCTTGTTCCGGGTGCGTCGCAAAGACCAGGGCGTTTAGCGCGATCCATTCGGCATCGTCGATGCCCGGGCGGAACACGTCTATGCTGTCGGCTTCCAGCAAAGCGGATGCCGCCGGCCCAGCTTCGTCCAGGAGCAGACGCAGCTCGAGCAGAGTGCGTGCGGCGACGAAGCGCAGCTCAATGGCGAGGGCACGCGCTCCCGGATGATCGCCGTGCGACCACATAGTCAGTCCGTTCGGAACCGTCGCGACGAGCTCGATCGCCGCCGCCCGCCCAAATCCGCGTCGCCGCGACTCCGGTGCAACAACCAGGTCGATCTCCCCGCGCCCGGCGAGCGACGCCCCCACCAGAAGGTCGTTCGATCGCACCAGATAGGCGCTACGTAGGCCGCTGTGCAGGTCGAACAGCGCCTGCTCGTTGAAGGGCGCGTAGCCGTCAAAGGCGAGCGCCTCCGCGGCGATCCGGTGAAATTCGACCAGCCCCGCGGCATCCGTTTTATTAAGCGCGGAGAGAATTGGGAACTCGCTCATCATTTTCTTCGTGCACATTGAATCGGTAGCCGACGTTGCGCACGGTGCCGATGAGCGATTCCTGGTCGCCCAGCTTGGCGCGCAGGCGTCGCACGTGCACGTCGACCGTGCGAGTGCCGCCGAAGTAGTCGTAGCCCCAGACCTCGCTTAAGAGCTGTTCGCGAGTGAATACCCGTGAAGGATGCGCGGCCAGGAACCGCAGCAGCTCGAACTCCTTATAAGTGAGGTCGAGCGGTTTTCCGTGCACCTTGGCCGAGTAACTCGCTTCGTCGATCACGACTCCGGCCGCGCGGATCGTGTTCGAGGGCACGGTGTGGGCGAGCCGGCCGATGCTCAGGCGGATACGGGTATCCACTTCGGCTGGGCCAGCCGTGTCGAGAATGACATCGTCGACTCCCCAGTCGGGACTGACCGCGGCCAGTCCGCCCTCGGTGACGACGAGCAGCAGGGGAGTGACGGTGCCCATCGTGCGCAGAATCTGGCAGAGCGACTTGGCCACGGCGAAGTTGCTTCGGGCATCGACCAAAATCAAATCGGAATCCGGAGCGTGAATGAGCTGATCCGCCTGGGCGGGAATCAGTTTTGCATTGTGGGAAAGCAGCGCCAGGGCGGGGAGTACGTCATTGTTGGCCGCGGAGGTCAGGATCAACAACTGCGCCACGGGCGCCCTCCAAGTGTCTCGAATTTCATACTAGCGTGCCACGGGATGCGACCGTTCGGGCACAATAGAGACGTGAGCTGGCACTGGAGAACGATCGCGACCGTGTGGTTACTGGCGATTGTGGGGGCTGTTCTTACCGGATTGCTCGCTACCCCGAATTCGGCGCTCGGCTGGTTCGGGCTCACCCTGGCCGGCTGCACGCTCGTCACACTCGGCCTGCAGATCGCCACCGGAACCAAAGAGGGCTACGTGAAACGGGTCACGCTGAGCATCGCGGGCGCCCTCGTGATCCTCGTCGTGGCGACGATTGTCGTGGCTGTGCTCTGAGCTCCCGCTAGACTCGCAGCATGGATCTGTTAGCGCTGGAACTTTTCTTTTTAGGCCTGCTCGGACTGGCCAGCTTGTCGATCGCCTGGGTATCCGGCATGGTCGTTTTCAAGCTGTTCCGGGGGCAGCGGTAAGTACGATGTTTGACCTTCCGGTCGGCTTGCCGTCCGAACTTGTTCCACTCTCTTGGTTGATTGGAGTCTGGGAAGGTTCCGGTGTGCTCGAATACAAAATCGGCACGGAGTCGGTCAGCCGCACCTTCGGCCACCGCATCAGCTTCAGCCATGACGGCCTGCCGCACCTGAACTACAGCTCATATACCTGGCTCGAGCCTCTGGATACGGATGCTGCAGCCGCTGAAGCGGACACCGCCGTGCCCGCGTCTGAGACCGCTACTGGCTCCGCCTCTGAAACGGATTCCGCCAAAACCCGCGCTGCCGCATCCGCTCTGCAGGGAAAGACCGTTTCCTCGGGAACGGATGTCGCTACGCCAGCCTCTCCGCTACTCCCTGAGATGCTGCCCCCTGAGATGTTGTCCGACGAGATGTTGTCCGACGAGAAGCTCCCCCTGGTCACCGAAACGGGGTACTGGCGGCTTAGCCGTAACCAGGGTGACGGCGACCCGGGGCCCGGCATGTTGCCGGGCTTGGGGGAGCGCCCGTTCACCTCGGCGGCGGCCGTTGAAACGTTGCGCAATCGTGACGGCGGCTTCGATATCGAGGTCACTCTCGTGCATCCCGGCGGCGTCGCAGAGCTCTACCTCGGCCAGGTGAAGGGCCCGCGCATCGACCTCGCCACGGATGCCGTACTGCGTACCGCCGGATCGAAGCCCTACGCGGCCGCCACCCGCCTCTACGGCCTCGTCGACAATCACCTGCTCTGGGCCTGGGACATCGCCGCTCTCGGCCAGGATCTGCGTACTCACGCTTCCGGCCGCCTCGCCCGAGTCTCCTAGCCGCCGCACGCCCCTCCTTCAACCGTGCCCGGGCCCGGTTTCCTCAGGTGAACCCGGTCAGGCAGTGACCCGGCCCGCCCGTCGAATAAATCTGCGGGCCGTAGTGTTGTAGGTGCATGAGCCGTGCCAACGAGCACGCCCCCAAGCACGATCGCCGACCGTCAACCCGGATCGGCAGAATTGAGCGCCATGACTGACCCGGCAACAACCGTCTCGCCGCTGCTGGGACTGCCCGGCGCGGTGCAGTCCGAGGGAATCGACGTCGGCGTCGCCGCGCACTACGGCAATCCCATAATCGAACAACGCTCCCTCGTCGCCGGACGCGCCATCGTCGACCTCTCGCACCACGGCGTGCTCTCCGTCGCCGGCCCCGACCGCCTCAGCTGGCTCAACTCCATCGCGAGCCAGGAGCTCAAAAGCCTCGCCCCCGGCGGATCCACCGAGATGCTGCTGCTCGACCCCACCGGACACCTCGAGTACGCCGTCCGCGTGCTGGATGACGGCGTCGAAACCTGGCTCCTCGTCGAGGCCGCCGAGCTGCCCGGCCTGCAGACCTTCCTCGACCGCATGAAGTTTATGCTGCGGGTGCAGGTTGTCGACCACACCCTCGTGTACGCCACCATCGGCGCCATGACGGATGCCCCAGCTTCTGTTGGTATCACCGCCGCCGCCCCGAACGGCGTGCCGCTGACCTGGCTGGATCCCTGGGCTGCCGTCGCCCGTGGTGGCTACCAGTACGCCGAAGTGCCCGAGCATCCCGGAACCCGCTGGACCTACACCGAAACCCTCGTGGCCCGCGCCAGCCTCCCCGCGCTGCGTGATTCACTCGCCGCCGGCGCCGCCGCGACAGCGTTCACCGCCACCGCCACCGCCACCGCCACCGCCCCTGCCCCTGCCCCTGCCACATCCTCACCAACCGGCGCCGCGGCATCCGCTGAACTGGTAAAACCGGCCGGACTGCTCGCCCTGGAGGCGCTGCGCATCGCCGCGTGGCGTCCGCGACGGGCGCGGGAGGTCGATGAGAAGAGCATCCCGCATGAGCTGGACTGGCTGCGCACCGCCGTGCACCTCAGCAAGGGCTGCTATCGCGGGCAGGAAACCGTGGCCAAGGTGCACAACCTCGGCCACCCGCCGCGCCGCTTGGTCATGCTGCACCTCGACGGGTCGGAAGGCGTGCTGCCCGCGCCCGGCGACCCGGTGCAGGCCGACCGCGTCAGGCCAGGCAGTTCAGAGGCAGAGCCCGAGCGAGTCGCCGTCGGCACCATCACTTCGAGCGCCATTCACTACGAGCTCGGGCCGATCGCGCTCGCCGTGATCAAGCGCATCATTCCGGCCACGTCGACCCTCTATGTCGAGTCCGAGGGAATCTCCATCTCGGCCAGCCAGGAGATCATCGTGCCACAGTCCGCCGGATCCGTCGCCGATATCCCCCGCCTGCCGCGCCTGGGTGCCCGCACCCCGGTTCGCTAGCCTTCCCGGCTCCAAGGGCTCGCCGACTTTTGGTGGCTTATTCAGGAAACTCTCTGTGACGGATGCTGCTTCCCTCGTGTTTGCGCGGGTGGCAGCATCCGCTGTGACCAGTTTTCCTGAATTAGCCCCCGCAGGCGGGTGTGCTCCGGCGCAATTTCGCCACCCACGCTCGATAGAGTGGGCACATGTCTGCCCCCTACACACTCGTCCTCCTCCGCCACGGCCAAAGCACCTGGAATCAGCAGAACCTGTTTACCGGCTGGGTGGACGTTCGCCTCAGCGAGCAGGGTGCCACCGAAGCTGTCCGCGCCGGCGTGCTGCTCAAGGACGCCGGTCTGCTGCCCGACGTGCTCCACACCAGCTTGCTTTCCCGCGCCATCCAGACAGCGAACCTCGCGCTCGAAGAAGCTGACCGCTCGTGGATCCCGGTCACGCGTTCCTGGCGCCTCAACGAACGCCACTACGGCGGGCTGCAGGGCCTCGATAAGGCGGCCACCCAGGCCAAGTTCGGCCAGGAGCAGTTCATGTTGTGGCGCCGCTCCTACGACACCCCGCCGCCCGTGCTCGACGACTCCAGCGAGTTCTCGCAGGCGCATGACGCGCGCTACGCCGACCTCGGCGCCGCCCTTCCGCGCACCGAATGCCTCAAGGACGTCGTTGAGCGGATGCTGCCCTACTGGCAGTCGGACATCGTGCCCGACCTGCGCGCGAACAAGACCGTCCTGGTCACCGCGCACGGTAACTCGCTGCGCGCCCTGGTGAAGCACCTCGACGGCATCAGCGATGCCGACATCGCCGAACTGAACATCCCCACCGGAATCCCCCTGGTTTACCGGCTCGGCGAAGACTTCATGCCGCTCGGACCGGGGGAGTATCTCGACCCCGAGGCCGCGGCCGCCGGAGCCGCCGCCGTCGCAGCCCAGGGTAACAAAAAGTAACTCGCCCAAGGCCCGGAGCGAACGCTCTGGGCCTTGCCGTGCCAATTTCTGCGGCTACGGCACTCGGCGTCGTGGCCGCGCCCGATGTCGGTGGGCGCTACGCCGATTACCGCAGCGGGTGCCCATTTTGGGCGCGCTCATGCGAGCGCTCGCTCAAACCGAGAGCAGGCTAGAGCTGGTTGTCCTGGTGCCAGTCTCCCGTGCCGAGGTACTGCACCTTCTTCGCGATCGACACCGCGTGGTCGGCGAACCGCTCGTGGTACCGGCTGGCCAGGGTCGCATCGACGGTGTCGGCGGCGAGTCCTTTCCAGGTTGCGCCGAGGACGGCGTCGAAGACGCTCACGTGCAGCGCGTCGACCTTGTCGTCTTCATTGCGAATGGTCTCGGCGAGGGCCATGTCCTGGTGCAGGAGCAGCTCGGTGAGCATATTCGCGATGACCACGTCGAGCGCGCCCATTTCGGCGAACGTGCCGCGCAGGCCCTTGGGAATGACCTTGTCGGGAAAACGGTACCGGGCCAGCTGGGCGATGTGCGTCGAGAGGTCGCCCATCCGCTCAAGGGAGGCGCTGATGCGCAGGGCGCTCACGACGATGCGCAGGTCGCGCGCGACCGGCTGCTGGCGGGCCAGAATGGTGATCGCGAGCTCGTCGAGCTCAACCGTTAGCTCGTCGATCTTCTCGTCTTCGGTGATGGCTTCTTCGGCGAGGCTGACGTCACTCTCGTTGAAAGCGTGAGTGGCCTTGTCCATCGAGATGGCGACGAGCCGAGAGATCTCGACCAGTCGCTGTTGAACTTCTGCCAGTTCCTGCTGGAATACGTCGCGCATGCTGTGGTCCTTCCTTGCCGCGCGGGCACGCACGGGCCTGTGAGACCCGCCTTGGCCTCCGACACAGAATGCCGGATTTAGGTTAACGGCAGGTGCCGTGGTCTTGAACTCTTTCTAAAGTACAGGTCTCCGGCAGCCTTCGCTGCGAAGTAAAGCCCCAGAGGGTCAGTAACCTGTAGGTTATGGAATCGACGTGGCTGGTGTTGCTGTCGCTGGCACTCGGCCTCGGCGTCGGGGCTGGCTTCGTGACGCTGTTGCACGTTGCCGAACGGCACGGACGCCGCGCCAGCGAAGTGGTGAACCCGGCCGTGCCCGACGGGATCGACCAGGTGCTTGACGCGCTCGAAACCGCCGGCGTCGTGCTCGACCCGTCGAACAACGTCATCAAGACCAGCCCGGGCGCCCTCACCCTTGGTCTGGTCTGGAATCACCAGCTCGTGCATCCCGAACTGCTCGAACTCGCCCGGCTCGTACGCAGTACCGGCGAGCCGATCAGCGAAGACCTCGTGCTCTCCCGCGGCCCGTTCGGCGACGCGAGCATGCGCTTTCGGGTGCGCCTGGCCCGGCTTGGTACTCGCTACGTGCTGCTCCTGGCCGAGGACCGCACCGAAGCCTTCCGCCTCGACGAGGTGCGCCGCGACTTCGTGGCCAACATCAGTCACGAACTGAAAACCCCCATCGCCTCCGTTGGTCTGCTCGCTGAGGCGCTCGATCAGGCAGCGGATGAACCGGCGCAGGTTCGCCGCTTCGCCAACAGGTTAACGACGGAGTCGGCCAGGCTCGGTCGCCTCACCCAGGAGATCATCGAACTGTCCCGGTTGCAGGCGCAGGACGTGCTCGCCGAGCCGGAGAATCTCAGCGTCGACGACATTGTCGCCGCGGCCGTCGACCAGTGTCGAGTCGTCGCAGAAGCGGAACGCATCACCATCGTTCTGGGCAAAAAGTCCGATGCCCGCATCTACGGCGATGAAGCTCTGCTCATCGTGGCCGTGCACAACCTTGTCGCCAACGCGGTGAACTATTCCGTCGAGGGATCGCGCGTGGGCGTCGGCGTGCGCCTGCAGAAGGGCATCGTCGAAATCACCGTCACCGATCAGGGCGTCGGCATTGCCGAAGCCGATCTGGACCGGGTCTTCGAACGGTTTTTCCGGGTCGACCAGGCGCGGTCGCGCCACACCGGCGGAA
Source organism: Cryobacterium sp. Y62 (assembly GCF_002929785.1). Classification (NCBI taxonomy): domain Bacteria; kingdom Bacillati; phylum Actinomycetota; class Actinomycetes; order Micrococcales; family Microbacteriaceae; genus Cryobacterium; species Cryobacterium sp. Y62. The sequence continues at coordinate 43,224 of NZ_PJJK01000107.1, forward strand.
CCGGACTGGGCCTGTCTATTGTCAAACACGTCGTGCAGAACCACGGCGGAGACATTCGCGTCTGGTCCCAGCCGGGCAGCGGATCCACCTTCACCATCCGTCTCCCCGAGGCGGCGCAGCCGATCGAACCCGGCCCTAAGAAGCCTCAACCAGCCGCACGTGCGGCCGCAGGAGACACACTATGACACGCATCCTTCTGGTCGAAGACGAGAGCGCGCTGAGCGAGCCGCTGAGTTTCCTGCTCGAACGTGAGGGCTACGAGGTCGTCGTGGCCGAAGATGGGCCGAGCGCGATCAGCGAATTCGACCAGGGCGGCACCGATCTCATCTTGCTCGACCTCATGCTTCCCGGAATTCCGGGCACCGAGGTGTGCCGCGAGATCCGCACCCGGTCGATGGTGCCGATCATCATGCTCACCGCCAAGGACTCCGAAATCGATATCGTCGTCGGACTTGAACTCGGCGCCGATGACTACGTGACCAAGCCGTATTCGACGCGCGAACTCGTCGCGCGAATCCGTGCGGTGTTGCGGCGCCACGACGAGCAGGGCGGCGGTGACGACGACACCACGCTCGTCGCCGGCACCGTGCGCATGGACGTCGAGCGGCACGCCGTCTCAGTGTCCGGCGAACTCGTGAACATGCCGCTCAAGGAATTCGAGCTGCTCGAGTTCTTGCTGCGCAACGCCGGCCGGGTGCTCACCCGCGGCCAGCTCATCGACCGGGTCTGGGGCACGGACTACTTTGGCGACACCAAGACGCTCGATGTGCACATCAAACGTATTCGTTCGCGCATCGAGGCGGTTCCGTCTGACCCGACCATGCTCGTCACCGTGCGCGGGCTCGGCTACCGCTTCGAGGCCTGAGCCGTCAGGGACGGACGGCATCCGCTTGACCAGGCGGGCAATGGATGCGCGCACTCGCGCACGTCACGCCGGCTACGCAGCGCAGGCTGCCGCAGGCACAAGACAGGCCGCCGTCCCCGAGGGGCTGGCGGCCTGTTTGCTGAAGAATCTACGCTGCGGGGGTCTCGGTCGGTTCGGGGGTCTCGGTCGGCGCGAGCGTCGGCAGCAGGGTGGAATACTCACCCTGAGTGCCGGTCAGAACCGGCAAGAGCAGCTCGACGCCGGTCTCTTCGCCGTACTGGAAGAACACCGGAAACAGCGAGCCAGGCTGGCTGTTCATGTTCTCCAGAATGACCGATTCCTCACCCTCGGTGCCGAACGTTACGGTCGTGTTGGCCTCGACCGGAACATCTTGTGAGACCGTACCGGTGCTGGACTCGTACTGCACGAGCAGATTCTGCTCGGAGTCGGTCGTGTTCACGACGGACACGATCAGGTTGGCCCGTTCTCCGTCGGTCGAGATCAGCAGACCGTTGCGAATGTGGATCTCGCCAACGTCACCGCTGACCCCGTCGCTCGCGTTGTACTCGATGGACGTGGCTTGCGGTGCGAAAAATCCGCATGCGCTCGTGCCCAACAGAATGCCAGCCGCCAATACAACGGATGCAGCGATGCGCGCTCTCACAGGACCTCCATACCGAAGCAGCGGTCGACGGTTGGCCGGCGCTGCAGAATTCGCTTTGTGACTAGCTTAGCGGCGAGTTTGGGCAGCGGGATGTCGTTGGCGCGCCTCGTGGGGGCGCGCGTACTATAGCACCACCTTGACGTGGTATCGTAGATTCTGCTGAAGGGATCTCTATGCTGTTTGAGGTTGGCGAAACTGTTGTTTATCCCCACCACGGCGCTGCAACGATCACCGAGGTCAAAACGCGCATCATCAAGGGTGAAGAGAAGCTCTACCTCAAGCTCAACGTCACCCAGGGTGATCTGACAATTGAGGTTCCCGCCGAGAATGTCGACCTGGTCGGCGTGCGCGACGTGATCGGCCAGGAGGGCCTCGACCGGGTGTTCGAAGTGTTGCGGGCACCGTTCACCGAGGAGCCCACCAACTGGTCCCGCCGGTACAAGGCTAACCTCGAGAAGCTCGCCAGCGGCGACGTCATCAAGGTGTCGGAGGTCGTGCGCGATCTGTGGCGTCGCGATCAGGACCGCGGCCTGTCCGCTGGAGAGAAGCGCATGCTGGCCAAAGCCCGGCAGATCCTGATCAGCGAGTTGGCGCTCGCCGAGAAGACCGATGAAGAGCGTGCCTCCACCGTTCTGGATGAGGTCCTCGCTTCATAATCATTAACTTTGCTTCGTGAGAGGCGGCGCCGCGAGGTGCCGCCTTTTGCATGTTCGTGCCCCGCAACCGCCCCAGATAGATACCCTCCAAATATGACTGTTCCCCTCGTGTCGCAGGCCGTGCCCCAGCCCGGCGCTCTCGCCGACCGCACGCGCTCGGCCGTGACGGCGCCCACCGTTGCTGTGATCGTCGTCGCTGCCGGCAGCGGGAACCGTCTGGGGCACGCCGAACCTAAAGCATTCGTTTTGCTGCATATGCGCCCCCTACTCGACCACGCCCTGGATTCCATTTTTGGAATGCGTTGGCCCGTGCAGATCATTGTCGTTGCCCCCAGCGACCGGATAGCGGATGCGCGCGCCATCGCCGCCGCTACCGCCGCCCGTCATGAGGCGCCCGCATCGGCCCTGACGATCGTCGCCGGCGGAGGCACCCGCCAGGACTCGGTCGACCAGGGCGTCGCAGCCCTGCTCCCGGGTATCGACGTGGTGCTCGTGCACGATGCCGCGCGTGCCCTCACCCCCGCCAGCCTGTGCGACGCCGTCGTCGACGCTGTGCGTTCTACCGGACACGGCATTATTCCGGGGCTCCCGGTCGTGGATACCATCAAACGGGTCGCCGCATCCGGCACAATCCTCGGCACCGTTAACCGCTCCGAGCTCTTAGCCGTACAGACCCCGCAGGGCTTTCCTCGCGCCATGCTCGCCGCCGCCCGCGCCTGGGCCGTGCAGAACGGTCGGTTCGAAGCGCTCACCGACGATGCCGCTCTCGTCGCCGATGCCGGACATACGGTCACCGTCATTCCCGGCGACCCCCTCGCATTCAAGATCACCACGCCCGAAGACCTCGAACGAGCCGAACTGATTCTGCACGTGGTCGCCGCGACCCCGCCGCAGTCCCCGCTCCCGCCGCGCATTGGCACCGGACTCGACGTGCACGCCTTCGCCGCCGATGGCACGACCGATCTCTGGCTGGCCGGGCTGTACTGGCCGGGGGAGCGCGGCCTCAGCGGCCACAGTGACGGCGATGTCGCCGCGCACGCCATCTGCGACGCCCTGCTCGGCGCGGCCGGCCTCGGCGACATCGGCAGCGTGTTCGGCACGACTGATCCGCGGTTCAGCGGCGCCCACGGCGACGTCTTTCTTGCCGAAACGGTGCGCCTGGTTGCTGCCGCCGGATACCAGGTCGGCAACGTCTCGGTGCAGATCATCGGTAACCACCCCAAATTTTCGCTGCGTCGTGCCGAGGCAGAAACGCGACTCGCCGGCATCCTCTCTGCACCGATCAATATCGCGGCAACCACGACCGACGCCCTCGGATTCACCGGTCGCGGCGAGGGCGTCGCGGCGACGGCAACGGCGCTGCTCTACCCGCTACCGCCTGCGGCACCAGAGCCGGGTCAGACCCCTGACCTAAACTGGGAGGCGTGACCATGCAACTGTACGATTCGAAGGCTGCGGCCTTGCTTGACTTTGTCCCCCGCGAACCGGGCCAGGTCGGAATGTACGTGTGTGGACCCACCGTGCAGTCCAGCCCGCACATCGGTCACCTGCGCAGCGCCCTGGTCTACGACCAGTTGCGCCGCTGGCTCAGCTACCGCGGACTGAACGTCACGTTCGTGCGCAACGTCACCGACATCGACGACAAGATTCTGATCAACGCCAAGGGTTCGAGCGAGCAGTGGTGGGCGCTCGCCTACCGCTACGAGCTCGAGTTCACCGCCGGCTACCAGCGCCTCGGCATCCTCGCCCCCACCTACGAGCCGCGCGCGACGGCGAGCATCACCGAGATGCAGACCCTCATCGCGACCCTGATCGAACGCGGCCACGCCTACCCGGCCGCTGACGGTTCGGCCGACGTGTATTTCTCCAGTGCGAGCTGGGCCGCCTATGGCGCGCTCACGCACCAGTCGCCGGACAATATGGAAACGGCAGCGGATTCCTCCCCGCGCGGCAAGCGCGACCCCCACGACTTCGCCCTGTGGAAGGGCCATAAGGAGGGCGAACCGGACTCAGCCGCCTGGCCGTCGCCGTGGGGCATTGGTCGCCCCGGCTGGCACATCGAGTGCTCGGCCATGGCCGCCCGCTACCTCGGCGACCGGTTCGACATTCACGGCGGCGGACTCGACCTGCGGTTTCCGCACCACGAGAACGAGCTGGCCCAGTCGAACGCGGCCGGCAGTGACTTCGCGAACTACTGGGTGCACAACGGCCTGGTGAACGTGAACGGGCAGAAGATGTCCAAGTCGCTCGGCAACTCTGTGTTCGCGGCCGAACTGCTCGACCAGGCTCGCGCCATCGTCGTGCGCTATTTTCTCGGCGCCGCCCACTACCGCTCGACCATTGACTACAACGACGGGTCCCTGGCCGAGGCCGAAGCGGCCCTCGACCGCATCGAAAGTTTTCTCGACCGTGCCGACCGGCGCCTTGCCGGTACCCGGTTCGCCGGGAGTGGCGTCGAGGTCGTGCCCGACGAGTTCGCCGCGGCCATGGACGACGATCTCGCCGTTCCACAGGCGCTCGGTGTGCTCCACGACACCGTTCGGGCCGGCAACGCCGCGCTGGATACCGAAGACCTGCATGCTGCGGCATCTGCTCGTAGTGAAGTACTCGCGATGAGCGAAGTGCTGGGAATCAACCCTTTGTCGCCCGGCTGGGCCGTGGCGACGGACGAACCGGCCATGGTGGCCCTGAGCGCGTTGGTCGAGCGATTGCTCGGCGACCGCACCCTCGCCAGGGAAAACCGCGACTACGCGGCCGCAGACCGAATCCGGGACGAACTCGTCGCCGCCGGAATCACCATCGAAGACACCCCGTCGGGTGCCCATTGGAGCTTTGACTGATGAAGAACTTAGACCGCAAATCGCGCACCGGATCGGTGCGCAAGGGCAGCCGCGGAGCCCAGGTCGGCTCCGGTGGCCAGGGCCGCCAGGCGCTCGAGGGTAAGAAGCCCACGCCCAAGGCCGAAGACCGTCCCTACCACCCCGCTGGCAAGCGCAAGGCTGCGGCCGAGCGCTTCACCGCCGCCGGCGGTTTCAACTCGCGCCCGGCAGCGGATGCTTCCGCCAACCGTGGCGGCTCGCGTGGCGGCCCCGCTGCTCGTGGCGGTTCCCGCGGCGCGTCGCAGGGAGGCCCGCAGCGCGGCACCGGCAACACCGGCGGCGGCGGATCCTCGACCCGTCGCGCCCAACAGATCGACGAGCACGAGATCGTCACCGGCCGCAACTCGGTGCTTGAGGCGCTGCGCGCGAAGATCCCGGCACTGACCCTCTACATCGCAGCGCGCATCGAAATGGATGAGCGGGTCAAAGAGGTGCTGCTCATGGCGACGAGCCGCAACATCCCCATTCTCGAGGTTATGCGCCCCGAACTCGACCGTCTCGCCGGTCGCGACGCCGTGCACCAGGGCCTCGCGCTCAAGGTTCCGGCCTACGAGTACGCGCACCCGATGGAACTGCTCGAACTGACCATCAGCCGCGGCCACAAGCCGTTGTTCGTGGCCCTCGACGGCATCACCGACCCGCGCAATCTGGGTGCGATCATCCGTTCGACCGCTGCATTCGGCGGCCACGGAATCATCGTGCCGCAGCGCCGCTCGGTTGGCGTCACCGCCTCTGCCTGGAAGACCAGCGCCGGCGCCGCCGCCCGCACCCCCGTCGCGATGGCGAGCAATCTTACCCAGACGCTCAAGGCACTCAAGGCGCAAGGCGTGTTCGTGCTCGGCCTGGCTGGCGACGGCGACGTGTCCTTGCCCGACCTCGGTACCGGATTCGCCGAGCGCCCGATCGTCATCGTCGTCGGCAGCGAGGGCAAGGGCCTGTCCCGCCTCGTCACCGAGACCTGCGATGCGATCGTCTCGATTCCGATCAGCGCCTCGACCGAATCACTCAACGCCGGAATCGCCGCCGGAGTCACCCTGTACGAGGTGGCCCGCCTCCGTGCTCAGATCAAGGCCGCGAAACATGCCGCCAAGCAGTAGACCCCGCACTCGTATCTCCCTTTGCGACCGGGCCCGGGCCCGGTCGCAAAGAAGTACCAGTAGGCAACTGGGAGAAAGCGCTAAACCTTGAGGGTCCAGTCGTCGGCATCATCGGGGTCGACCGAGGTATCGTCGCCGGGCTGCACCCGGATCGGCAGCGTAATCGCCCCGGTGAGTGGATCCATTACGGTAGCCTCGTCGCGGCGGTGCCGCAGCACATCCTGCACATACGAGCTCACGGCCTCGGCGAGCGGAATGTCCCGCGACTGGTTCTGCGCCATATACCAGCGGTGATCGAGGAGTTGGTGGAACACCTGCGCCCGCTCGAGCTTGCCCTGCAACTCCACGGGAATTGCCCGCACCACCGGCTCGAACACCCGAACGAGCCACTCGTGCGCGACCATTTCCTCGTCGGCGGCCGGCTCGCCATACGCAGCGCGGTAGGAGTCGAGGTCGTTGAGTAGCCGACGAGCCTGGTTTTCTTCGGCGTCGAGGCCGGTCAGGCGCAGCAGACGGCGCTGATGGTGTCCGGCGTCGACAACCTTGGGCTGAATCCGCACGCGCGAACCAGTCCCATCGGTCTTGATCGCGAGTTCCTCGATGTCGAAGCCGAGGTTATTGAGGCGCTCGACCCGTTCGGTGATGCGCCACCGTTCGGAACTAGAGAACGACTCTGAGCCGGTGAGCTCCTTCCAGAGCAGTCGGTAAGCCGCAACGATGCCGTTGCTGATCCGGATCGGGTCGAGTTCGTCGGCAACGCGGCCGCCCGCTTCGAGGTCCATCAATTCCCCGGCAATGTTCACCCGGGCGATTTCCAAATCGTTCTCGCGCTGTCCATTCGAGAGCCCGCCGGAGTACAACTGTCCGGTCTCGGCGTCGACGAGATAGGCAGCGAAGGCGCCGGCATCTCGCCGAAACAAAGTGTTCGACAGCGACACGTCGCCCCAGAAGAATCCGATCATGTGCAACCGCACCAGCAGCACGGCAAGGGCATCAACCAGCCGGGTGGCCGTATCCGGACGCAGGGCGTGTGAATACAGGGCGCGGTAGGGGAGTGAAAACTTGAGGTGCCGGGTGACCAGAACCGAATTCAGGGGGTCGAGGTCGGCATCCGTTCTATTGGTGATGACGGCGACCGGCTCGACGCAGGGAATCTCCAGATTGGCCAGGGTGCGCAGCATGTCGTACTCGCGCTTAGCCATCTCGTTCGTAGTCTCCTTGATGGCGACCACCCGCCCGCTCAGATGAGCGAACCGCACCAGGTGCCGGGAAATGCCCTTGGGCAACGAGGCGATGTTCTCATTCGGCCAGGCATCCAAAGGCAGATGCCACGGCAGGTCGAGTAGGGCAGGGTCGGCCGTAGCCGCGGTGATATTGAGGGAACCGCTCATAGTGTGACCCTAACCAAAAGGCTGGAGGGAGCGAACTCCCTCCAGCCGAAAGCCGAAAAGCTGACTAGTCGGTGACGGCGCCGCCGAGGCGCAGACCGGTTTCAGCGTCGAACACGTGCAGGTGGTTCGGAGTAGCTGTGAGGTACACCGTCTCGCCGGCGTTCGGGTGCGAGCGGCCGTCGACGCGAGCGACGATGTCGGTGCGCTTGCCCTCGATCGTGGAGTGACCGTAGAGGTAGCCGTCGGCGCCGAGCTCTTCGACCAGATCGACCTCAATCTGCAGTCCGTCTCCGGCGGTCGACGACATCTGAATATCTTCCGGACGAATTCCCACGGTGACCTTCTTGCCGGTCGAGCCAGCGAGGGTGTCGCGCTGCACGGGGACGGTCGCGGTGCCGAACTTGATGCCACCGTCGACGGTGTCCGCGAGGAACAGGTTCATTGCGGGGCTGCCGATGAATCCGGCCACGAACACGTTCTGCGGCTTCGCGTACAGGTCGCGGGGCGAACCGACCTGCTGCAGGATGCCGTCCTTGAGTACCGCAATCCGGTCGCCCATGGTGAGCGCCTCGGTCTGGTCGTGGGTCACATAGACGGTCGTGACGCCGAGTCGACGCTGCAAGGAAGCGATCTGCGTACGCGTCTGCACACGCAGCTTGGCGTCGAGGTTGGAGAGCGGCTCATCCATCAGGAACACCTGCGGCTGACGCACGATCGCGCGGCCCATGGCGACGCGCTGACGCTGGCCACCGGAGAGGGCCTTCGGCTTGCGGCTGAGGTAGGGCTCCAGGTCGAGCAGCTTGGCGGCCTCGAGTACGCGGGCGGCACGCTCGTCCTTGTTGATTCCGGCGATCTTGAGCGCGAAGCCCATGTTCTCGGCGACCGTCATGTGCGGGTACAGCGCGTAGTTCTGAAAGACCATGGCGATGTCGCGGTCTTTCGGCGGAACATCCGTCACGTTGCGGTCGCCGATGAGGATGTTGCCGTCGTTGACCTCTTCGAGGCCGGCGAGCATACGCAGCGAGGTGGACTTTCCACAGCCGGACGGGCCGACCAGAACCAGGAATTCGCCATCGGCGACCTGCAGATCGAGCTGGTCAACAGCCGGTCGGGTGGAACCCGGGTAGAGCCGAGTTGCTTTGTCAAAGGTCACTGAAGCCATGATTATTACTCCTTCACCGGCAGGAACGTGCCGGACGATCCGTTGTGAATAGGATTTGTCCGCCGGGCGCCGAAGCACACGACGCTTTTATTATTACACGACGGATGTCCCGGTGCCGGTTATCGCCCGTCCGCCCCGTTTGGCCGATTCCCAGTCAGGGGATCTAATATTCCAAAGGTGCGCTGACGCGCGCGCTCACTTCTCGAAAGCGATCTTTATGACTATTGGCGGACCCAGCGACAGCAGTCCCTCAAAAAACCGACGCCGTGACGCGGCCCGCATCAAGGCCAAGCAGCTGCGCGTCAGCCAAAAGAAAAAGGACCGTCGAAACAAGGTCTTTCTGCAGGGCGGCATCGGCATCGCGGGCATCGCCATCGTTGTTCTCGTTGCCGTCATCATCGTCAATTCGATCAAACCGGCCGGTCCCGGCCCCAGGAACATGGCCAGCGATGGCGTCCTCATCGGCGAAGGCATGATCACGGCGCTCACCCCGGCGCTACAGCCCGATGCCGCCGTTCGGCCCTCCGAACCCGATCCCACCGGCGCCGTCGCCAACATTCGTGTCTATCTCGACTACCTCTGCCCGTTCTGCGGAGACTTCGAAGCCGCCAACAATGAGCAAATTGCCCAGTGGGTCGATTCCGGCGCCGCCACGATCGAGATTCATCCGGTGTCGATTCTGACGAGCAAGTCCGCCGGCACCAAGTATTCCCTGCGGGCGGCCAATGCGGCAGCCTGCGTCGCCAACTACTCGCCGGACGACTTCTTCGCCTTGAGCTCGGCCCTGTTCGTCGATCAGCCCGAAGAATCGGCGCCCGGCCGTAGCAACGATGAAATCAAGGCCGTCGTCAAGGATTCCGGCGTGAGCACCGCGCTCTCGAGCATCAACACCTGCATCGACGACGGAACCTTCGAGTCCTGGGTTCAGGCCGCCACAGACAGGTCCCTCGACGGACCGATTGCCAACTCGTCGATCAAGGCCATCACCGGCACCCCGACCGTTTTGGTCAACGGAAAGCCCTACACCGGCTCGCTCGACGACCCCAAGGAATTCGCCTCCTTCGTTCAGCAGGCCCTCGGCGAGACCTACTCGACCTCGACGCCGACCCCCACCCCGACCCCGGGCGGGTAGCTGCTAAGCGGATGCTGCTGCTCGAGCCGTCGCATCCGCTTCGCCCGGCCGATGGCGGCAAAGCCTCGAGAATCATTTAGGATGGTTATTCGAGGCCCTGGCCTCATGCCGGCCTGGCGCAATTGGTAGCGCACCACTCTTGTAAAGTGGGGGTTACGGGTTCAAGTCCCGTGGCCGGCCCCCTTACCCCCTCCTCCCGGCTGGGATGTAGGGGTTTTTCTGTGCCGCCACGGTCCCACAGCGCCGCCACGTACACTGACGGCTGGGGTTTTTTTCAGCGAATGCCCGCCGTAGAAACCTCGGGAGGGAACACACATGAGCCTGATCCGGCTGAACGATGTCAGCATCCGCTTTGAGAACACCCAGATTCTGCGGGAGGCATTCTTTCGCCTCGAACCCGGCGACCGGGTCGGCCTGATCGGCAAGAACGGCTCCGGCAAGTCCACCATTCTCAAGCTGATTCTCGACCAGGTCTCGCCGGACACCGGCGAGGTCACCCTCGAAGATGGCATTCGGGTTGGCTATTTCTCCCAGTTCTCCGAACTCAACGGCGAGCAGACCATCACCGAGGTGCTCGACGAACTGTTCGTTGCCGTGAAGGCGGTCGAGGCCGAGGTCGCCGCGATTGACGCGGCAATCGCGCTCGACTCGTCGGCCAGCGCTGAACTCGACCTGCTGATCGGGCGGCAGGGCGAGCTGTTCGAGGAGATGGACCGGCTGGACGGTTGGGACTACAAGCGGCACATCGACACCGCGTTGACCACCCTCGGATTCGATCAGGCGCACCGCGTCTGTGCGATCGATGAGCTCTCCGGCGGCTGGCGCAACCGGGCTGCCCTGGCCAAGATCGTGCTCGAAGCGCCCGACGTGCTGCTGCTCGACGAGCCCACCAACTTTCTCGACGTGGCCGGCGTGGAGTGGCTCGAAGCCTGGTTCAAGAGCTTCAAGGGTGCTGCCATCGTCGTCTCGCACGACCGTAAGTTTCTTGACGCTGTCGTCACCCGCATCATCGAGGTCGAGAACTTTCACCTACACGAATACCCCGGCAGCTTCGGCGAGTACATCGTGCAGAAGCAGTTTCGGCTTAAGACCCTCGAGGCACAGTTCGTGCACGAATCCGAGCTGCTCGCCTTCGAGGCCGAGGGCATCGCCGACGGCCGCGAGGCCGCTAAGGCCGAGAGCCGCCAGCTCGGCAACCAGCTCGCGCACATCAAGAAATCGCGCACACCGCGCCCGGTCGACCAGATCATCACCGAGATTTACGGCAACCTGCACGTCAAGGACGTCCTCTGCCGGGTCGACGGCCTGGCCAAGAGTTTCGGCGACAAGGTGCTGTTCGAAAACCTCAGTTTCGAGGTGCGCCGTGGCAACCGCATCGTCGTGCTTGGCAGCAACGGCAGCGGAAAGACGACCCTGCTGCGGGTGCTCACCGGCGAGGAGACGGCCGACCACGGTTCGGTCGCCTGGGCCAGCGGCGCCGGCGTTGTGTCGTACAACCAGATTCTCACCGAACTCGACGAAAATGACACTGTCAGTCATGCCGTCAACGCCATGCCCGGCAGCCTCGCCCTCACCGCGACCAAGAAATCGGTCAACCGTTTTCTGACTATGTTCCAGTTCAGCGAGGCCGACCTCAAGCAGAAGATTGGCAATCTCTCGGGCGGTCAGCGCGCCCGCGTCGCGATGGCGCAGTGCCTGCTCTCCGGAGCTTCGGTGCTGCTGCTCGACGAACCGACCAACCATCTGGACATGTCGAGCACTCAGGTGATGGAACGCGCCCTCGTGCACTTTCCCGGCGCTGTCGTGGTGGTCAGCCACGATCGCTTCTTCACTGACAAGATTGCCAACCGCCGCCTGGTCTTCGGCAGCGACGGTGCCGCCCCCGGCGAAATCGAGATGCGCGCCGCCTGACGCGCCGCGCCAGCGCCCTGCCCCCTGTTTCGATCGGGCCCGGAAACTGGGCCCATGATGAATCATGGCCCCAGCGACCTAGGGTTGGCTCCGGGCAGGTTGCAGTCCGGTCGGGCACTACCCGCACGCACCCATCTCGTAGTATTGCCAAGTGAACCCAGCCAACGCACAAACCCGAGCGGATGCTCCGACCGCGCCCGCGGCATCCGCTGTGCCGATCTGGCTGGCGCTCCTGTTTTCGGTGCTGATCGGGGCCATGTATGCCGTGCAATCGCGGGTGAATGGCGAACTGGGGCATCAAATCGGTGACGGATTCACCGCCGCCGTCATCTCCTTCGGCTCCGGGCTGGTCGTTCTCAGCCTCGGCCTCGTCGTCTTCCGTCGTGGACGCCGTGGCCTCCAACTCGTTGCCCGCGGTGTGAAAGCAAAGCACCTGTCCTGGTGGCACCTGTTCGGCGGCCTGGCCGGCGCCCTGTTCGTGCTGTCGCAGGGCCTCGTTGCCGCGCCACTTGGCATCGCCCTGTTCACCGTCGCAGTCGTGGCCGGCCAGACCGTGAGCGGCGTACTCATGGACCGGTTTGGCATCGGCCCGGGTGGGCGCCGACCGCTGCACGCCTCCAAAATCGTCGGCGCGGTGCTCGCTCTGGTCGCCGTCGCCTGCACGGTGAGCGGCGAATTGCGCGGAATCGACGCGCTCTGGCTGCTCGTGCTGCCCCTCGTGGCGGGCATCGCCCAGGGCTGGCAGCAGGCCGTGAACGGTCAGGTGCGGGTCACCGCGCAGAGCGCACTCACGGCAACTTTTCTGAACTTCCTCACCGGATCCGTCGCGCTCGTACTCGCGGCGTTCGTGCACGGTCTGCTGGTCGGTTTCGCCCTCGACCTGCCGGACAACCCGTGGCTCTACACCGGCGGACTCATCGGCTGCATCTTCATCGCCGGGGCTGCACTCGTCGTGCGCACCACCGGCGTACTCATGCTCGGCCTGTGCATCGTCGCCGGCCAGCTACTCTGCGCCCTCGCGCTGGATCTGTTCGCGCCCACCGCGGGGCATCCGCTCGGCGTGGCAACCCTGGCCGGAACCGCGCTCGCGCTGGTGGCCGTCGTCATCGCGGCGGTGCGCTGGCGTCGCCCCGGTCATGCCCGCGCATAACGGTAGTCCCTGAACGTGGTGTCCATCCCGCCTGGGCCCGAAGAGCGGGCCCATGATAGATCCTGGGCCCGGCGCTCCAAGGTGGGCCAGGGACGAAAACCGCAAGCCCGAACATCGCCTACAACACCCCCAGAAACTCCTCTGGATCAATCGACAGCCGCACGCCCGGCTTCGACTCCTCGGGAATTCCCCCAACGTAGAGCCAGCCGAGCAGCTCTTCCCCGTCGGCAAGGCGATGCAGCACCCGCACCGGCGCCGATCGAACCAGTGGCCCGGTGCGCCACATCGCCCCCCAGCCAGCGTTTTCGAGCAGCAGCGTGAGCAGGTGCGCGACGCCCGCAGCCGCCGCATCCTGTTCCCAGCCAGCAACCTTCCAGTTCGCCTGCCGCGATGCGACGATCGCGATCAGCAGCGGTGCGCGCAGCGGCTTGCCGGCCAGCTTGATCGCCTCGAGCCCTTCACAAGCGGATGCCGCCACAAACGCCGCTCCGAGCCGCTCCCGAGCGTCACCGCGCAACTCGAGCAGCCGCCACGGACGCAACGCGCCATGATCGGCCACCCGCGCGGACGCCGCCACGAGCGGAAGTAACTCCGCCCGGCTGGGGGCGAACGCCGTCACCCTGGAGTGACTGCGCCGTTCAGCGACAGCTTTGAAGACCGCCGCGGTATCCGCTGTGGAACCGGTCGTGTCCGGGCCGGGAACACCAGAACTCGCTCCGACCGAACCTGCCACTTCCGGGTTGGCAACCGCCTCCGTCGTCGACACCGCGTTACTCGGCGGGCGTGAAGCTCAGCGACAGCGAATTCATGCAGTACCGGTCGCCGGTCGGGGTACCAAAACCGTCGGGAAAAACGTGGCCGAGGTGCGAGCCACACTTCGCGCAGCGCACCTCGGTGCGCACGCTTCCCATGGAGCGGTCCTCGAGCAGTTCGACCGCTTCGGGCCGAACCGACTCGTAAAAGCTCGGCCAGCCGCAGTCGGAATCGAACTTGGTGCCACTTTGAAACAGCTCGGCGTTGCAGGCACCACAGGTGTAGAGGCCAGCCCGACCCTCGTCGAGCAGCTCGCCGGTGCCGGGGCGCTCGGTGCCGGCTTCGCGTAGTACCGCAAACTTCTCCGCGCCCAATTCGGAGCGCCATTCGCTGTCTGATTTCTTGATTGCGTAGTCCATGTTCAGATCCCTTCGTTCCGGCGACCGGGCACTGGCCGCGTCTACTAAGCCTAAACTCGCTTGGCCTCGCGCGCATTCCACACGGCGTGTCCCAGCGCGGCAGGGCGTGCCGGAGGTAACATTCAGCCGCCCGCAAATAGGATGAGTCTGACGGACAGCCAACAGGGGGAGGGACGCAGCAATGAGTGAACACGCCCCGACAACCGAGTTGAGCGAACGCGACCAGGCCGTGCTCGCCTTCGAACGGCAATGGTGGCGGCACGTCGGCGCCAAGGAGGAGGCCATCCGGGCCACCTTCAGCCTGTCGACCGCCCGGTACTATCAATTATTGGGCGCACTGGTTGACTCGCCGTTGGCGTTGGCCTTTGATCCCATGCTGGTGAAACGATTGCAGCGGATGCGTTCCGTCCGATCCGAGGCACGCGCCAGTCGTTCGCTGCCCACCCGCGACTAGGCACCCACCCGCTTTTCGGCCAGCACGGAGCCTTGCGCTTCAGCTCGATTCCGGCCCGGCCGGCCAACCAAGGATTCCACTACCATGGCGCAAAAATTTGCGAAAGACCGTTTCGACACCCACCCGCACGCCCTCGACCGAGTAGGTGCCCATCGCGCCCCGGGCAAGAGGGGTCGCGGCTGGATTGGATTCTGGTGGGCGCTGGGAGTCACCGTGCTGTTGATTGCCATCGGTGCTGTCGGTATCCTCGCGATTAATAATAACCTCGACTTCTCCAGCATTCCCGGGCTGCCCGCGAGCAGTGCAACTACGCCGCCAACAGCGACCGGCGTCCCCACGGCTGTTGCTACCGTCGACCCGGCGCAGACCATCAACGTGCTCAACGGGTCCGCGAACGACGGCGTCGCAGCATCCGTCAGTGACACTCTCACCGCCGCGGGCTGGGTGGTCAGTGCCACGGGGAACGCCAGTACCGACACGGAGGCGACCACGGTGATCTACTACGCCGATGCGAGCCAGGAAGGCGCCGCCCGCGGTGTCGCTGCCTCGCTTCCGGGAGCGCAGATCGTGGTCTCCACGAATTTCGTCGATTCCGGCGCCAGCATGACCGTCGTCGTCGGCAACGACTACGTTTCACCAGTTGGCTGAGCGAAACGCGAAAGCTGTGTTCTTAGTGGCCATGATTTGATTCGTCAAGCCCCTATTCTTCTGCTCCGATTTCAGTAATATCCGTTCTGGTCACACATTTTGTTCGGGCAATACCCGCCCGGATCAAGAAAGCTCGCCCAAGGAAACTTGCACCAGTAGGTAACTTGCAACAGACATCTTGTTCTCGGGGATTTGCTGCTCGCACAGAATGAACGCAATCTCTGCGGCACGGCCCGGAACAGCCAATGGGCCGTTGCCGTTGATAACTGAGCAAGGAGTAACACATGGCGAACGGAACCGTAAAATGGTTCAACGCTGAAAAGGGTTTCGGCTTCATCACCGTCGACGGCGGAGGGCAAGACGTCTTCGTCCACTACTCCGCCATTGACATGAGCGGGTACAAGGTTCTCGAAGAAGGCCAGCAGGTCGTCTTTGAGGTTGGTGCCGGAGCGAAAGGCCCTCAGGCTGAATCGGTTCGACCGGCCTAACCCGCCTCGCATTTCACACTAACGCCGCCCGCTGCAACGGGCGGCGTTAGTGTTTACCGGTGACTATGAAAAATACGGCCCGTACCGCTCGACCGCTTCAGGCCGCGGGGCTGCTCGCCCTCGTATTACCGGCACTGCTCCTGAGCGCGTGCACCGGCAGTACCCCGACCCCCTCCTCGGCACCGACCAGCACGGCTTGGACCTCTGACTATGTCGCCCCGGCGGCGACCGAGATCGCACCGCTGACCGGGCAGAGCGTCGAAGGCGGCTCGTTGGCCCACCCGTCACTGGCAGCCAAGATTGACAACCACGTTGCGGCCCGGCCGCAGGTTGCCATCGACCGCACCGACCTCGTGTTCGAAGAACTGGTCGAGGGCGGCATCACCCGCTATGTCGCGGTCTGGCAGTCGAGTATTCCCGATCAGCTCGGCCCGGTGCGGTCGATCCGGCCGATGGACCCTGACATTATTGCGCCGTTCGGCGGTCTGGTCGCCTATTCCGGTGGCCAGCAGCGATTCGTCGACGCGATGAACGTGACTGGCCAGATCAGTGCCATCTTCGACTATGACACGACCGGCTTGTTCTCGCGGTCTTCCGCTACGTCGGCCCCGCACAACGTGATCCTCGCCGCGTCGGAATTCGTCAACCGCAATGCCTCCGTCACCCCGCCCGCCCAGCAGTACGCCTACGCAGCCACCCTCGCCGCGGCATCCGCTTCTACGGACGGCACGCCGATTTCGGTGATCAACACCCAGTTCTCCAACTCCAGCGCCCGCAGCTGGACCTGGAACGCCGAGGCGGCCGCCTACCTGCGCGCTCAGGACGGTGTGCCCGACCTGACCCCCGAGGGTGCCCAACTCAAGGCCACCAACGTGGTCGTGTTGCGGGTCGATGTGACCGTCTCCAACAGTATCCCCAAGACCGAGTTGATCGCCTCCGGTGAAGCGTCGATCTCGTCCGGTGGCAAGACCCTAGCGGCCACCTGGAGCAAGGATGCCCAGACCTCACCGATCCGCTTCATCGACGGCAACGGCGTGACAATTCGGCTGGCACCGGGCAATACCTGGTTCCAGTTGGTGCCCAACGGTACCGGCTCAGCCGATCTCGTTCCCTGACAGCTGCAGACAGCCCGACATCACCCCGGATGCTCGCTTGCACTCTCGACCCCAGAGTGCCAGAATCGATCTAGCACTCTCGTCATCTGAGTGCTAACCCCATCATCGTTTGGAACGTCCGGGAGGGACGAGTTACACATATGGCAAAAATCATTGCATTCAATGAAGAGGCCCGTCGTGGGCTTGAGCGCGGCCTGAACATTCTGGCCGACACCGTCAAGGTCACCCTCGGCCCGCGCGGCCGCAACGTCGTTCTGGAGAAGAAGTGGGGCGCCCCCACGATCACCAACGACGGTGTGTCCATCGCCAAGGAGATCGAACTCGACGACCCGTACGAGAAGATCGGTGCCGAGCTCGTCAAAGAGGTCGCCAAGAAGACGGATGACGTAGCCGGCGACGGAACGACCACCGCCACTGTCCTCGCTCAGGCCCTGGTTCGCGAAGGCCTGCGCAACGTCGCAGCCGGCGCCGATCCGATCAGCCTAAAGCGCGGCATCGAGAAGGCCACGGCAGCTGTCATTGCCGAGCTCATCGCCAGCGCCAAGGAAATCGAAACCAAGGAAGAGATCGCGGCCACGGCTTCCATCTCTGCCGGCGACACCGAAATTGGCGCGATCATTGCCGAGGCCATCGACAAGGTCGGCAAGGAAGGTGTTGTCACCGTTGAGGAGTCGAACACCTTCGGCACCGAACTCGAGCTCACCGAGGGCATGCGCTTCGACAAGGGCTTCCTGTCGGCGTACTTCGTCACCGACCCCGACCGTCAGGAAGCGGTCTTCGAAGACCCCTACATCCTGATCGTCAACTCCAAGGTCTCCAACATCAAGGACCTGCTCCCCATCGTGGACAAGGTCATCCAGACCGGTAAGCAGCTCCTCATCATCGCGGAAGACGTCGACGGCGAGGCCTTGGCCACGCTCGTTGTGAACAAGATCCGTGGCATCTTCAAGTCCGTCGCCGTCAAGGCGCCGGGCTTCGGGGACCGTCGCAAGGCTCAGCTGCAGGACATCGCCATTCTCACCGGTGGACAGGTCATCTCGGAAGAGGTTGGCCTCAAGCTCGAGAACGTCACGCTCGACCTGCTTGGTAACGCCCGCAAGGTCGTCATCACCAAGGACGAGACCACGATCGTTGAGGGTGCCGGCGACGTCGAAGCTATCGCCGGTCGCGTTTCGCAGATCCGCGCCGAGATCGAGAACACCGACAGCGACTACGACCGCGAGAAGCTCCAGGAGCGCCTCGCCAAGCTTGCTGGCGGCGTTGCTGTCATCAAGGCCGGAGCCGCAACGGAGGTTGAGCTCAAGGAGCGCAAGCACCGCATCGAAGATGCAGTGCGCAACGCCAAGGCTGCCGTTGAAGAGGGCATCGTCGCCGGTGGTGGCGTTGCACTCATCCAGGCTGGCAAGACCGCGTTCGAGAGCCAGGCAGTTCTCGCTCTCGTCGGCGACGAGGCAACGGGCGCGAACATCGTGCGCGTCGCCATCGATGCTCCGCTCAAGCAGATCGCTCTCAACGCGGGTATGGAGCCCGGTGTTGTCGCCGATAAGGTGCGCAACCTGCCCGTTGGATGGGGCCTTAATGCCGCCACCGGCGAGTACGTCGACATGATCGCTGCCGGTATCAATGACCCGGTGAAGGTCACCCGCTCCGCGCTGCTCAACGCCGCGTCGATTGCCGGACTGTTCCTCACCACCGAGGCCGTCGTTGCTGACAAGCCCGAGAAGAACTCGGCTCCGGCCGGCGACCCCTCGGGTGGCATGGACTTCTAAGTCCCCGCCAGCTAGCACCACAAAAGAGTGGGCGCCTCCTTGGGGAGGCGCCCACTCTTTTTACGTCGTGCTTTGGTCAGTGGGTGGGCGCGCGTCCTTGGGGAGGCGCGCACTCTTTTTACGTCGTGCTTTGGTCAGTGGGTGGGCGCGCGTCCTTGGGGAGGCGCGCCCACCTTTGTGTCTGTTCCGTGTTTTAGCGGATGCTGCGGGCCGACTTCACCAGGTCGGCACAGCGTTCGCCGATCATCATCGTGGTGATGTTCGGGTTTACGGTAACGAGAACCGGCATGACCGACGCATCGGCGACGCGCAGGCCGGTAACTCCCTTGACCCGCAGCTCGGAGTCGAGCGGCGCGAGCGAATCGTCGACGGCGCCCATCCGCACGGTTCCGGCGGGGTGGTAGACCGTGTTGTGGGTCTTTTCGATGTACGAGGTGATTTCGGCATCCGTTTGCACAGTGACGCCCGGATACAGCTCCTCGCCAGCCCACTCGGCCATGGCCGGCTGGCCCACGATCTCCCGGGCCTTGCGAATTCCCGCGACCATAACGCGCATGTCGTGCGGGTCGGTGAAGTAGCGCGGATCCACCATAGGCTTGTCGCGGTAGTCGCTCGAGCGCAGTTTGACCGTGCCGCGGGAGCGTGCCCGAGTGACGTTCGGGGTCAGGCAGAACCCGTTCTCCGTCGTCGGGTAACCCTGACGGGCGGTGTGCATGTCGAAGGGAACCGAACCGTAGTGGAACATGAGGTCGGGGCGGTCGAGGCCCTCCTCGGTGGTCGTGAAGATGCCGGCTTCCCACCACTGAGTGCTAGTCTCGGGCATTGGCTGCTTCGCCTCCCACTGAATCACACCCTCTGGATGGTCCTGCAGGTTCTCGCCGACGCCGGGGGAGTCCGCAACTACCTCGATGCCGAACTCCTTCAACTGCGCTGACGGACCGACGCCGGAGAGCATGAGCAGCTTGGGTGAATCGATGGCGCCGGCCGAGAGGATGACCTCGGCGCGGGTGGTGAGGTAGTGAGTCTTGCCGCCGGGAGCATCGACGACCTGCACGCCGGTGCAGCGCTTGCTCTCGTCGAAAGTGAGTTTGCGGGCCCGCATTCCGGTGAGCAGGGTGAAGTTGGCACGATCCCGAATCGGGTGAATATAAGAAACGGATGACGACGCGCGCGTTCCGTCCGCCTGCCGGTTGATCTGGAAGAAGTTCGCCCCGTTCACAACGGTTGTGCCGGAGTTGAACGTGGTGCGCGGGATTCCGGTCTGCTCGCAGGCATCGAGGAGGGCCACGCCGCAAGGGTCGGTGGCCGGCACGTTCATCAGGTGCACCGGGCCGGCCTGGCCGTGGTGCGGCGCCTGGTCTTCGTTGGTTTCCAGGCGCTGGAACAGCGGGAAGGTATTAGCGGCGTCCCAGCCTGTGGCGTCGTAGAAAGTGGCCCAGTCGTTCAGATCTTCGGCCGGTGCCCAGAAGGCGATGCAGGAGTTGTGACTGGAGCAGCCGCCGAGCACCTTGGCACGGGCGTGGCGCATGAACGAGTTGCCGTGCTCCTGCGGCTCGATCGGGTAGTCCCAGTCGTAGCCGCTCTCAAGCAACTCCATCCAGCGGTCGAGCTGGAGGATGACATCGATGCCACGGTCGTCGGGGCCGGCTTCCACGAGGGCCACCTCGAGCGTGGGGTCCTCGCTCAGCCGCGCGGCAACAGCGGCCCCGGCGGAGCCGCCGCCGATCACGATGTAGTCGAATTCGGTTTGAGTCAGTGCGGTCATCGGTGGTCCTAACGTGCGGCGAACCAGCCGGTGACGGCCGGTGCGGTGTTCTGGTAGATGTGCTTGGTTTCCTGGTACTCGCCGAGGCCCATCGGGCCGAGCTCGCGGCCAACGCCGGACTGACCGTAGCCGCCCCACTCCGCCTGCGGCAGATAGGGGTGAAAATCATTGATCCAGATGGTTCCGTGCCGGAGGGCCTTGGCCATGCGCTGGGCCTTGCCGGCGTCCTGGGTCCAGACCGCTCCGGCCAGGCCGTAGACGGTGTCATTGGCGATGCGCACGGCCTCGGCTTCGGTCTCGAAGGTTTCAATCGTCACTACCGGGCCGAAAGCCTCGTCGATCACGACGGACATGCCGCCCGACACCTGGTCGAGCACGGTCGGCGTGTAATAGAAGCCCTCCTCGAGGTCGCCCTCGCCCCAGGTTCCGCCGCAGCGCAGGCGAGCGCCCTCTGCGATGCCCTTCGCGACGTAGGCGGTGACCTTGTCGCGGTGCGCGGCGCTGATCAGTGGCCCGGTTTCGGCGTCGGGATCAAACGGTCCGCCGAGGCGAATTTGGTTGGCCCGGCGCACCAGTTCGTCGACGAATTTCTCAGCAATGGATGCCTCTACCACGATGCGCGCGCCGGCCGAGCAGACCTGCCCCGAGTGTACGAACGCGCCATTGAGCGCGTTGTCCACGGCGGCGTCGAAGTCGGCGTCAGCGAAGATCACGTTGGGATTCTTACCACCGAGTTCGAGGGCGACCTTCTTGACTGTTCCAGCGGCGGCCGCGGCGATCTTCCGACCGGTCTCGAGGCCGCCGGTGAACGAGACCAGGTCGACATCGGGGTGGCTGGACAGCGGTTCGCCGGCCACAGCACCGGCACCGAGCACGAGGTTGGCGACGCCGGCCGGCAGGCCGAGATCGTCGAGCAGCACCATCATGAGCATGCTGGTGTGTGGGGTGAGCTCGCTCGGCTTGAGCACGAAGCTGTTGCCGGCGGCGAGGGCCGGGGCGATCTTCCAGGCGGCCTGCAACAGTGGGTAGTTCCACGGCGCGATCAGGCCGCAAACCCCGACGGGCTCGTGCACGATGCGGCTGACGACGTTTTCATCGCCGGCGTCGACGATGCGCCCGCTGTCCTGCCCGGCAATCTTGCCGAAGTAGGCGAAGCAGTTCGCGATGTCGTCCATGTCGATTTCACTCTCAACCAGGCGTTTGCCGGTGTCGAGCGTTTCGGCGTGGGCGAACTCGGCCCGGCGCACGCGCAGTTCAGCGGCGACGCGCAGCAGAAAATCACCGCGTTCGGGCGCCGGAACGCTGCTCCACAGGCCGCTGTCGAAAGCGGTGCGGGCCGCGCGGATCGCAGCGTGGACATCCGCTGTGGTCGCCTCGCTGACCGTGCCGACCAAGCTCTGATCGGCCGGGCAGTGGATTTCGCGGGTGCCCGCGTCGCTCGCGGGCAGCCAGGCGCCGCTGATGAACAGCGTCGCCGGTGCGGCAGTATCGATCGGTGTGTTCATTGCTTGACCTCGTCCGATTCAAAATCGGTTTCCCAATTGTCCTTAGCCACCTGGTCCTCGGCGAGGGCGGTGTTTCCCGGCTCTGCCCGGTTGAGATGCAGAAAGTCGAGGTGGGTTTCGTAATGATCGAGCACGTCAGTGATGACCTGCTCCTTGCTGTAGCCCATGAGGTCGTAGCCGTGGCTGCCCTCGAGGGAGAAAACCTCCATGCGGTAATACTTGCCGCTGGCGCTCGCCGAACGCACCGCATAGGTCGGAGTGTCGGATTGCACGGGGTAGATTTGGTATTTGAACCCGCGTTCGTCGCCCATCGATACGTTGAGGTCGAGGTGCGGAATCTGCAGGCCGTCGACCACGCCCTGCGACAGGATCACTTCTGCACCCTGCGTCACGAGCTCGTCACGCACTTCCTGCAGGGCGGGCAGGGCCACGCTCGACACGAAGCGTTCGGCCTGGCGTGGACCGGGGTAGCTCATGGCGCGGGTCAACCGCTGACGCCAGTTGCGCGCCCTGGCCGGGTCGGTACTGCGGCCGGACAGCAGACCGGGCAGACTCGCCCGGTAACTGTCGGTAAGCGATTGCTCAAGCCGAAGCGCGCGATACAGCCCGAGCATGACGAGCAGCAGTACCGCCGAGAAGGGCAGTCCCATGATGATCGTGGCATTTTGCAGGGTCGGGATGCCGCCCACCAGCATCATTGCCAGGGTCAGCACGCCGGTGGTTACCGCCCAAAAGATGCGCAGCCACTTCGGACCGTCGGACTCGGAGTCCTTGAGATGCGAGGTGAAATTGGCCATCACGAGGGCGCCGGAGTCGGCGCTCGTGACATAGAACAGCAGTCCGGTGAAGGTGGCGATCGCGGCGGTGGCCGGTGCGAACGGGAACTCGGCCAGGAGTGAGTAAAACGCACGCTCCGGCGAATTCATGGCGACCTCACCGAAGCCGGCATCACCGCCGATCACAATAGCGAGGGCGCTGTTGCCGAACACGGCGATCCAGATCAGGATGAACGCGAACGGCACGATCATGGTGCCTGCGACGAACTCGCGGATGGTGCGGCCGCGGCTGATGCGGGCCAGGAACAGCCCGACGAACGGTGCCCAGGCGATCCACCAGGCCCAGAAGAACAGGGTCCACGAGTTGAGCCATTCATCGGGCCGGTCATAGGCGAAGGTATTAAGGGTCATAGCCGGGAACCGGCTCAGGGTGTCACCGATGTTGAGGACGATGGCGTCGAGCAGGAAGCTCGTATTGCCGGCGATCAGAACGAACAGCATGAGACCAACGCTCAGCAGAACGTTCAGCTCGGACAGTCGACGGATGCCCTTCTCAACCCCGGAGACGACCGAGATCGTGGCCATGACCACGCTCAGGGCGATGAGCGAGGCCTGCACGAGAAGCGTCTCCGGCGCTCCGAACATAAAGGTGAGGCCGTAGTTGAGCTGGGCGACGCCGATGCCGAGACTCGTGGCGATGCCGAAAATGGTGCCGAGGATCGCCGCGATGTCGACCACGTCGCCGATCGGGCCGCGGATCTTCTTGCCGAAGATCGGGTACAGCGCTGAACGGATGCTCAGCGGCAGGTTTTGCCGGTAGGCGAAGTAGCCGAGGGCCAGTCCCATGAGGGCGTAGAGGGCCCAGCCGGTGAGGCCGTAGTGGAACAGGGTCCAGACCATGGCCTGGCGGGCGGCCTCAACGGAGCTGCCGTCGCCGGTGGGCGGGGCGAGGTACTGGGTGACGGGTTCGGAGACCGAGAAGAACATGAGGTCGATGCCGATTCCGGCGGCGAATAGCATGGCGGTCCAGGTGAACAAGCTAAATTGCGGCCTGGAGTGGTCTGGCCCGAGGCGGGTCTTGCCGACGCGGGCCAGGGCGACGACGATGACGAAGACCAGCACGACGGTGACGATTAGAAAGTAGTACCAGCCGAGGTTGACCGACACCCAGCCGACGACGGCGGCAATGACGTCGCTCGCGTTGTTGGGCGCGAGGATCGCCCAGAGGGCGATGGCAATGATGCCGGAGGCTGAACCGAAAAAGACCGTTTTGTTCACCCGGGTCTTGTTCTCCGGGGGGAGGCCAGGCGGTCCGGTCGATGGTTCGGTAGCGGGAATGTGGGCAGAGAAAGTCATCTCATCCTTGGTACTCGGTGTGATGTCTCGATGGCGCCGACCGCGTGTTCGCGGCATGGCTGTCCGAGTGGCCGCGGTGGCGGCGCAAGCGCATCTGTCAGTCTAGCAACCGAAAATCCGCGTCTTTCCGGGCTTTTTTGGGCTGCGGTCGTGCTATCCCGCGCGGGATAACACACTCCGACCGGGTACGAATCGTCTACCGTGCGAACAGCCGGGTGTTGGCCTGCTCGGTCTCGGCGTACTGTTGTCCGGCCAGGCTCAGCGCCTGGTTGAGCAGGGTCAGGCTCTCTTCCAGCTGCTGGTGCATGCCGCGCCACTCGGCGAAAGCCCCCTGGAACGCAGCCGATGCCTGGCCGGTCCAGAACCCTTCGAGACTCGTGAGCTGGGCGTTGAGTTCGGCCACATCAGCCTGCACCTGCCCGATCGTGCCGCGTGCGGTGTTGGCGGTGCTCTGCACCGCATCGCTGTCGACCTGAAAGCTCGTCATGGTGTGCCTTCCTGCTACTCAAACATGAATGTTGGTGACCATGAGCGTAGAAGGAGAGCGTGCAGCATCCGCTGCCCGGCAACCAATTTGTGAACGGATGCCGCCTGCCGCGGCCTGTGCAGGAGGGCGGTTACGGGATGACGGGCTGGGTGTGCAGCGGCGCGCTCGGCGTGCCGGCGAGGGGGAGCGAGATGCGGAAGGTGGCGCCGCCGCCGGGGGTGTCGACGACGTCGACGGTACCGTTGTGGCTTGCGACGATGGCGGCGACGATGGCGAGGCCGAGGCCGCTGCCACCGGTTTCGCGGGCGCGGCTGGAGTCGGCGCGCCAGAAGCGCTGGAAGATCTTCTCGCGAATCTGTGGTGGGATGCCTTCGCCGTGGTCGACGATGGCGATCGATGCCCGCAGGGTGCGCGGGTCGACCACGACCTCGAGTTCGATCGGGCTGTCCGGTGCGGTGAACCGCATCGCATTGCCCATCAAGTTGGTGATGACCTGGCGAATCTTGTTCTCTTCGGCCATCACCACGGGCGGCAGCTGGGGTACGACGGGCAACACCGTCAGGCCGGCATCGGGAAGCGCTGCGGTTGTACGGCGCGGTTTGCGGGTGCGCAGCCGGGCCAGGGTGGCGCCGGCGAAGGCGATGGCACCGGTCGGAGTGCTCGATCCGGACGGCCGGGTAATCGTGCCGGTGGTGATGCTTTCTGTTCCATCGCTGTCGATCTCGCCGGAATCACCATCGCGGTGCTCGTGGTCGTGGTCAGCGTCAAGATCGCGACCGGGCGACCCGGGTGCCGGCGGGGGAGTGAGCACCGTCACCTGGCGGCCCGGTGAGCTGGCCATGGCATCGAGGGCGGCGTCGCGCGCCAGCGGAACGAGGTCGACCCGGGTGAGCGCGAGCGGCTTGGTCTCGTCGAGGCGGGCGAGTTCAAGCAAATCCTCGACCAGACCACCCATGCGAATGGCCTCTTTTTCGATGCGTTCCATGGCCTGGGCGACATCTTCGGGGGTCTGCAGGGCGCCCATACGATACAGCTCGGCGTAGCCGCGCACCGAAACCAGGGGGGTGCGCAGTTCGTGGCTGGCGTCGCCAACGAAGCGGCGCATTTGGTCGATGGTGCGGGCGCGGTCTTTAAAGGCTCGGTCGATGCGGCTGAGCATGATGTTGAGCGATCGGTTGAGGCGCCCGACCTCGGTGTTCGGGGTGGCGCCGCCGAGCCTCTGGCTGAAGTCACCGTCGGCGATCGCCGCGGCGGTCTGCTCGGCCTCGCGGAGCGGAACGAAGGTGGTGGTGACGAGTACGCGGGTGAGCATGGCTCCGATAAGCACGACTCCAGCGCCGAAGCCCAGGAAGATCGTGAGGTAGGTAGCCATGGTGTTCTCGGTCGGCCGCAACGACACCGCCATGACGAGGGTGCCGTAGGTGCCGGTCGGGCTGATCACCACGGGTACCATAATCGCGTGAAACTCGGTGGCGTGGGCGGCGTCCCACAGGGTTTGAATCTGTCCGTCGAGCTGCGATACCCGTTTCAGGTCGAGCGGCATGCCGATAACCGGCAGCTCGGCGTGGTCGCGTTCCTGCCAGGTGCGGGTTATCAGAGCGCCGTCCTGGTCGTACAGAGCTACGAAGTAGTCCGAGGCGACTCCCTCGGTGTCACCCTGGGAGAACACGCTCGACGAGTATCCGCTGAGCGCGGTTTGCGTGTCGACCTGCAGCTGCGTGTCGACCTGAGTCACTACATATTGCTTGAGCATGGCCATGGTGCCGATTCCGGAAACAAGCAGGCCGAGCGTGAGCATCAACACCGTGACACCGGTGATCTTGGAA
The DNA here is from genome assembly GCF_002929785.1 of Cryobacterium sp. Y62. NCBI lineage: Bacteria > Bacillati > Actinomycetota > Actinomycetes > Micrococcales > Microbacteriaceae > Cryobacterium > Cryobacterium sp. Y62. Next base: position 69,492 of record NZ_PJJK01000107.1, read on the forward strand.
CGGAGGGAGATGCTGCTCCACCGCCTGGACAGGGTTTCGTGCATGAGTGGCTTGAGTCTACGAAAGCTCGCTGTGCCTAAGCCCCATGGATCATGCCTTGGCAGCCTTGAGCATGTAGCCGAAGCCACGCTTGGTTTGAATGAGCGGTTCGCTCGAGTGCACGTCGACCTTGCGGCGCAGGTAGGAGATGTAGCTCTCCACGATTCCGGCGTCACCGTTAAAGTCGTATTCCCAGACGTGATCGAGAATCTGCGCCTTCGACAGCACCCGGTTGGGGTTGAGCATGAGGTAACGCAGCAGCTTGAACTCGGTCGGGCTCAGCTCGATGGCCTCGGTGCCGACAAGAACCTCGTGGGTGTCCTGATCCATGGTGAGTTCGCCGGCGCGAATCACGGCATCTTCGTCGGCGTGCATGGTGCGACGCAGGATGGCCTTGATCCGAGCGACGATTTCGTCGAGGCTGAACGGCTTGGTCACGTAATCGTCGCCGCCGACGGTGAGGCCGGTGATCTTGTCTTCGGTGTCGTCCTTGGCGGTGAGGAAAAGGATCGGGGCCGTGTAGCCGGCCGAACGCAGGCGCTTGGTGACACCGAAACCGTTCATGTCGGGAAGCATGACGTCAAGAATAATGAGGTCGGGTTCCTCCTCGAGCACGGCGGAGATAGCCTGCGCGCCATTGCCCACTGCGCGCACGGCGAAGCCGGCGAAGCGGAGGCTGGTGGTGAGAAGGTCGCGAATATTGGGTTCGTCATCGACGATAAGGATGCGGGGGCCGTCAGTCATGCCCCCAGTATCTGCGTGTTAGCTGGAGCTTCGCTGAGAGTGAGCCCATGTGCCGGGATCGGCGGCCGATGATCCGTTCCGCGGCAGGAGTTAGCGCCATGATGGAATGGAACAATCGATTCATTCCAATGGTGAGGACCGTTATGACCCGCACAAGAATCAGCTCCGCTCCGGGAGTGCTGCTTCCTCAACTGGATGCACCGCGCCGGTTGATCGGCGGCCGCACCTTCGATTTCGATCGCGAGGTGGCAGTGATGGCCATCGTCAATCGCACGCCGGATTCGTTCTACGACCAGGGTGCAACGTTCGCGCTCGACGCATCCGTTCTAGCGGCACGGAAGGCCATTGCTGATGGAGCGGATTGGATTGACATTGGTGGCGCCAAGTTCGCGCCCGGGCCGGCCGTGCCGATCGAGGAGGAGATCGACCGGGTGGTTCCGGTGGTCGCGGCGCTGCGCGGCGCCGGCGTGGTCATCTCGGTCGATACCTTTCACCCGGCTGTGGCCGCCGCGAGCATCGCCGCCGGCGTGCACGTGATCAACGACACCACGGGCGTGCACGACCCCGCCATGGCCGATGTGGTCGCCGACAGCGATGCCACCCTCGTGATTACCCACAGCCTCGCGGCGCCGCGAATGCCCTACCCGGCGCCGCAGTACGACGATGTCGTTGGCGAGGTCAGCGCGTTTCTGCTCGCCCGCGTCGACCGTGCCCTCGGGCGTGGAATGCGGGCCGACCGCATCATCATCGACCCCGGCCATGACCTCAACAAGACCACCCGGCACTCGCTCGAGATCACCCGAAGGCTTGGCGAGATCACCGGGCTCGGCCTGCCGACGCTCGTGGCCGTCTCCAATAAGGATTTCGTCGGAGAGAGCCTCGATCGGCCGCGCGGCGAGCGGGTCGACGGTTCGCTGGCCGCCATGACGGTCTGTATTCTGCAGGGAGCGCGGATCGTGCGCATGCACAACGTGCGCGCGGCCGTCGATGCCGTGCGCATGACCGAGGCCATCCTCGGGCTTCGGCAGCCCGCCTACGAGCGTCACAACCTCGCCTGATGCGCGCCGAGCTGCCGCCGCGGGCGGAACTGATCGAGAGCTACCAAGTGGTCGACCGTTCGGCGCCGCGGACGCGCGTCAACTTCATCGCGAGTCTCGACGGCGCCGCGACCATCGACGACCTGAGCGGCGGTCTGAACAACGCCGACGACAAACTCGTGTTCGACACCCTGCGGCTGCTGACCGACGTGATCCTCATCGGGGCGGGCACCGTTCGGGCCGAGGGCTACGGCGGCATTCGTTTGTCAGCGGATGACGCGGCCTGGCGCACGCAGGCGGGTCTGGCCGCTCAGCCTCCGCTGGCCGTGGTGTCGGGGCGGCTGGATCTCGACCCGCGGCATCCGCTTTTCACGGAAGCTGCGACTCGACCCATCGTGCTGACCCACGCCGCCGCCCCGTCAGACCGGCGGGCCGCGCTCGCCGCGGTGGCCGACGTGATCGTGTGCGGCGACGAAGAAGTCGAGCCGCACCGCGTAGTGGCGGCGCTCGCCGAACGCGGTTTGCCGCAGATTCTGTGCGAGGGGGGTCCGCACCTGTTCGGCGACCTGCTCGCGGCGGACTGTGTCGACGAGTTGTGCCTGAGTTTCAGTCCGGTGCTGGTGGGGGGCTCGGCCGGGCGTATCGCCGTTGGCGCTAGCGCTGTTACCCGCGCTATGGAGCTGCTGCACGTCCTGCGCGCCGGCGACATGCTGTTCTTGCGTTACGGGCGCACGCGGTCCTGAGATCGGGCAAGCGTTTGTTCTGGCCGCTTTGCCAAAGCGGGCCCATGATCCAACGTAGGCCCGCTTTCTGGGCCCGGATCCGGAAAGTACTCAGGCGAGCGGGGAACGGAGTTATGCGGCCTCGAGGCTATGCGAGTCGAGGATCGTGTAGCTGTAGCCCTGCTCGGCGAGAAAACGCTGGCGGTTCTGCGCGAAGTCCTGGTCGACGGTGTCGCGGGCGACGAGGGTATAGAAGTTCGCCGATAGGCCGGACTCTTTTGGTCGCAGCAGACGGCCGAGGCGCTGGGCCTCCTCCTGGCGAGAGCCGAATGAGCCGGACACCTGGATGGCCACGGTCGCCTCGGGCAGGTCGACCGAGAAGTTCGCAACCTTCGACACCACGAGCACCTTGACCTCGCCCACCCGGAACGCCTGATACAACCGTTCTCGCTCGTCGATTGGAGTGGCACCGGTGAGCTGGGGAGCGTTCAACACCTCGGCGAGCTCGTCGATCTGGTCGAGGTACTGGCCGATCACGAGGATACGTTCGCCCTCGTGCTTCTTGATCAGGACCTGCACTACGCCGAGCTTGGCCGGAGCGGTTGCCGCCATGCGGTATCGCTCATGATCCGCTGCCGCAGCGTAGCTGAGTCGCTCCGACTGCGGCAGGTCGATGCGCACCTCGTAGCAGTTGGCGGGCGAGATGAAGCCTTGAGCCTCGATCTCCTTCCACGGGGCGTCGAACCGCTTGGGGCCGATCAGGCTGAACACATCGCCCTCGCGGCCGTCCTCGCGCACCAGGGTGGCGGTGAGACCGAGGCGGCGGCGCGCCTGCAGCTCGGCGGTGAGCTTGAACACGGGTGCTGGCAACAGATGCACCTCATCGTAAATCACCAGGCCCCAGTCCATGGCGTCGAGCAGCTCGAGGTGGGCGTACTCGCCCTTGCGCTTCGCGGTGAGAATTTGGTAGGTCGCGATGGTCACGGGCTTGACCTCTTTGACTTGCCCGGAGTATTCGCCGATCTCGTCGGGCGTGAGCGTGGTGCGCTTGAGCAGTTCGTTGCGCCATTGCCGCGCCGAGACCGTGTTGGTTACCAGGATGAGCGTGTTGGTCTTGGCGGTGGCCATCGCTCCGGCGCCGACCAGTGTTTTACCGGCGCCACAGGGCAGCACGACTACGCCGCTGCCGCCGTCGAAGAAGCTCGCGACGGCCTTGTTCTGGTAGTCGCGCAGCGCCCAGCCGTCTTCGCGCAGGGCGATGTCGTGCGGGGTGCCGGGCGTGTACCCGGCGAGGTCCTCGGCCGGCCAGCCGAGCTTCACCAGCTCCTGCTTGAGCTGCCCGCGAGCCCACGGCTCGACCAGGTACGTTTCCGACGACGGATGCCCGATCAGCAGTGGCGCGATGCGCTTGGCCCCTGCTATCTCGGTGAGCACGGCCTGGTCGCTGCTGTGTAGCACCAAGTCGCCCTCGGAGTCGCGTTCGATGACGAGGCGGCCGTAGCGGCCGACCGTCTCGGTGATGTCCACGCTGACCGTCTGCGGTATGGCGAACTTGGAATATTTCTCGAGCGTGGCGAGCATGTCCGAAGCGTCGTGGCCGGCCGCCCGGGCATTCCACAGGCCGAGCCGCGTGATGCGGTAAGTGTGGATGTGCTCGGGAGCCCGTTCGAGCTCGGCAAAAACGGCGAGGTCGTGACGAGCATCCTCGGCAAGAGGGTGGGCGACTTCGAGCAACACCGTGCGGTCACTTTGAACAATCAGGGGGCCATCAGACATAGCGCTCAATCCTACTCGCGTCCGATGCCGTCGCCTGCACTCGGCCAATGCTCGCGTCGGGTGTCGTCCTCGACACCTGGCTGGTCAGGGCGCCGGGGTGATGCTCAGGATGCTTTTCAACGGCAGGGTGCGCTCGATGTCGGCGCGTCGGTCGCGAGCTCGGAAGCGGCCGTTACTGACACTGGCCGGTTGGAGCAGATAGTCCACGACCGAGCCGCCGGGCATCGCAACGCTGACCAGGATGGTCTGCTTGGCTTTGATGGCGGAGTCGAGCTGACGGGCGAGCCAGGCATCCGCTACCGACACGCCGTGGCCGTCGCTGGCGCGGAGCTTCTCGACCAGGTTCAGAGCCGGATCCTTCGGCGGGGTCACGGCGATCCTGGCGACCTGGTGTCGCCGCAGGTGCACAATCTCGCCATGTTCGTTCTCGGCGGCGACGGGATAGCGCGCATCGCTGAGCGCCCAGAACACCGCGTCGCCGCCGAACCGACTGAGCAGGCGCTCACCGTCGTCGGCGCGCACCAGCCCGAGCGGGGCGAGAGTCTGGTCGACCGCGATCGTGTTCAGCAGTGCGGCATCCGTTGAAGAGACGTAGCTCAACGCGAGGACGGCATCGTCGGCCAGGGTGCCCACTCGCACGCGACCGTAGCGGGCGGCTGACTCATTGATCAGATAGTCCACTGGCTGCGGAATGCCGGTGAGCGAGATTGAAGCGAGAAAGGCCAGCAGAGACGCGGCGTTCTCGCCGGCGGCCAGCGCACGATTGACGGATGCTGCGGTGATGCGATAGCTCGACGCCAGTTCCCGACTTTCCACGTCGGCCATCCCGCGCAGGCGGGCATCGATCGACGGGGCCAACGGGCCGGGGGACACCATCGACAGGTCGTGCTGGAGATACACGGCACCGACCTCGGAGGGGAGGGCAGCCGCCATGGTCGCCACAGCCGCCATAAGGTCGCCGCGTAGCATGCTCGCGCCGGCGGTACTCGTGGTGTCGTGGGCCGTGATGCCGATCAGTTCGGCGTCGCGGGCAAACTCGGTCAGCTGAGTCTGCATCCACTCGCCGCCCGCTGGGTAGAGCCAGGCGATGAATCCCGATAGCGCCTCGCCCCAGAACAACCCCGCCTGTCGCGGCAGAATGTCGGCGACGATAGGAGGGAGGGCCGCCTGCCAGGCCGCAGCCAGGGTGGACCAACGGGAGGTGGTGCCTTCGAGCAGCCAGGCCTCGCCGGACTCGGTTTCCATCCAATACCCGTCGGAGCGGGCCAGCAGGTCGGCCCGCGCGGCCAGGGCGACGATCGGCGCGACCAGCTCGAGCTCAACGGTCATGATGGCGGCCAGACGCTTCGTGTCGGGCTGACCGAGTCCGCCGCGGCTGAGCTCGCGGGCGGGCTCGCGGCTGAGCTCGTTGACCAGCTCGGCGATCGACGATACAACCGAGAAGGCGCGCTCGGTGGCGAGCGTGTCGATGAAAGGGATATCGGTGTCCGGTACGGCGGCTACGGTGGCCGGGGAGACTGTGATGGCCAGATCGGCGGCTCCCGGAAGGCCCTGGGCCGGCCATTTCGCCAGGTGAGCCGAGACGGCGTTGTAGGGGATGCAGCATCCGTCCGTACGAACTGTGAGCAGCAGGGCGTCGAGGAAATCGGCGCGGGCGGCCACGTCGGCGGCCGTGACTTCGGTGGAACCCAGTGCTGAGAGCCGTTGGGCGACGGCGTGCAGGCTGGGTACCGAATCGGCGCTCGTGTATTCGCCGGCGACGGCCAGTACGGCCAGTACGGACCGGTCCAGGTGGCTGAGCGCCAGCTGGATGCTTTCGGGGTGCAGCAGCGCTTCGGCCAGGTCAAAGAAATCGTGGATGCCGTTCGCGCTCACACCGCGCACCCCGATCACGTGCCGCAGCTCGGCATCGGGCAGGGCCCGAAGTCGTGACGCGAGGCCGAGCATTACTCGCGGTCTCGTCGGGCTTCGCGACTGCGGCGAACTCCAACCGTGACCATGAGCGCGATGACCAGCAGAAAACCAACCGGAAGACCGAATGTCGGGAGCACGATAACGGATGGCCAGATACCCTGCCCGAATTGCGGCGCCTTGACGCCCACCGCCGTCGCCGCGATCACCGCGATAAAGGCGAGGATCGACAGCCCGACCACGCCCGCAACCGTGTAAGCAAGAACACGTTCTATCCGGCTGACGGGTCGTGGAGTTTGATTGGTCACAGGCTAAGGATACGGGCACGCAGCGGCCGCAACCGAATATGCTGAGTTCACACCCCGCACTCTTCTGTGCGCCCAAAACTCAGTGAGGTTCAGATGCCTACCGGCAAGGTCAAGTTTTACGACGAAGAGAAGGGTTTTGGCTTCATCACTTCCGATGACGGCCAGGAAGTCTTCCTCCACGCTTCCGCCCTGCCTTCCGGCGTTACCGTCAAGGCCGGCGCGAAGCTCGAATTCGGTATCGCCGACGGCAAACGCGGCGCCCAGGCACTCTCGGTGCGCGTGATTGAAGCTCCGCCGAGCCTGTCCAAGATCAACCGCAAACCGGCCGACGACATGGCGATCATCGTCGAAGACCTGGTGAAACTGCTCGACGGCATCGGCACCAACCTCAAGCGCGGGCGCTACCCCGAGTCGAGCCACAGCAAGAAGATCGCGGCGATGCTACGCAAGGTCGCCGAGGAACTGGATGCCTGACCTGACGGACGCACAGCCGGCCGACGCCCAGCCCACGACGGCAAAACCAACCGACGCCACCTTGCTCGCGGCCGTTGATCTGGCCCGCACTGCGCTCCGAGAGATCACGGATGAGGACACGATCGGCGAGGTGATCGGGCACCTCGATGAGGGCGAGTTCGTGATCTCGCTACTTTTCGACTGCCTGATGACCGGCTATCCGGGCTGGCGCTGGACGGTCTCCTTGGCCCGAGTCGATGAAAATGCCGCGCCGACGGTGCTTGAGACCGAGCTCACCCCCGGCGACGATTCCCTGCTGGCACCCGAATGGGTGCCGTGGTCGGATCGCCTTATCGAAGACGACGGGGACGCGGATGTCGACGAATCAGATTCAGAGGATTATGACGACTCCGACGACTCCGACGACTCCGACGACTCCGACGAGTCGGACGAAGACAGCGACGATGGGTCCGGTGACGACGCCGATGACTCGCTCGATGCCCTCGATGGCATCGACTTCGATGAGGCCCTAGCGGCGGCGGAACTGAACCCAGGTGATACCGGCAAGTCCGAGCCCGACGCCGATGACAGCGCACCACAGCCACCAACCCGGTCCCGACGCGCTCGCCGCCCCTGATGCCTGCGGCGCCGTGAACTCAATGACGAGTGCGGCGCCGAGGGCGATCAGCCAGAGCAGCGTGCCCACAAGCAGTGCCTTGCGGGCATCCGTTCTCGCGGGTAGCGGATCGGGCCGACGTTCACTGTCTTTCAGCCAGAGACGCATGGCCCGATCCTTTCGTTGGGCTTCGTGCTAGTTACCGAGGTGGCCGACGACGTGCTCGATCGACGCGACGAGCTTCTTGACATCCTCAGGGTCGATCGCGGTGAAGGTCGCGATGCGCAGCTGGTTGCGGCCGAGCTTGCGGTACGGCTCCGTGTCAACAATGCCGTTGGCACGTAGCGTCTTGCTGACCGCTGACGCATCGATGGCGTCGTCGAAGTCGATCGTGACGACGACCTGCGAACGGTGGGTCGGGTCCGCCACGAACGGGGTCGCGTAATCGACGTCTGCCGCCCAGTCATATAGAACGGATGACGATGCCAGGGTGCGCGCGGACGCCCACGCCAGTCCGCCGCTCTGGTTGATCCAATCGATCTGGTTCTCCATCAGCAGCAGCGTGCTGAGGGCCGGGGTATTGAGCGTCTGGTTCAGGCGGGAGTTATCGACGGCGTTCTTGAGGCTGAGAAATTCCGGAATGTACCGGCCGCTCGCGGCGATACGTTCGACGCGTTCGAGGGCCGCCGGGGAGAACAGGGCGATCCACAGGCCACCATCAGAGGCGAGGTTTTTCTGCGGGGCGAAGTAATAGACATCGGCCTGGCTGGCATCGAAATCGATGCCAGCGGCGGCGCTCGTGGCGTCGATGACAGTGAGGGCGCCAGCGTCGCCGGCGACCCGGATGACCGGGGCCATGACGCCGGTCGAGGTCTCATTCTGGGGCCAGGCGTAGACGTCGATGCCGCCCTTCACAACGAAGTCGCTGCGCGAGCCGGTGTCGGCGTTGATCACGTCGGGGGCATCGAGCCACGGGGCAGCGGCCGCCTTGGCGAACTTGCCGCCGAACTCGCCGAAGACCAGGTTCTGCGCGCGCTTCTCGATCAGGGAGAACGCTGCGGCATCCCAGAACGCGGTCGAGCCGCCATTGCCGAGCACGACTTCATAACCGTCCGGAATGCTGAACAGCTCGGCGAGGCCGGCCCGCACCCGACCGACGAGGTCTTTCACTGGGGGCTGGCGGTGCGAGGTGCCGAGCACTCCGGTGCCGAATCCGAGCAGGTGGTCGAGCTGTTCTCTCCGGATTTTCGATGGGCCGCAGCCGAATCGTCCGTCGACGGGGAGCAGATCGGTGGGTATGAGAAGGTCTGCCATGCCGTAATTCTAGTTGCCCTCCCACTGGCGGGTAGGCTTGTGACGCTGTGCGGGCCATTGCCGAGGCCGCCAACGAGGCACCTTCCGTCACCAGATGAGCGGTGCGCGCACGAGCTGAACGAAGGGCTGCGGATGAGCGATCTGATCGACACCACCGAAATGTATCTCCGCACCATCCTCGACCTGGAGGAAGAACAGATCGTGCCGTTGCGGGCGCGCATCTCCGAGCGTCTTGGGCACTCCGGTCCCACTGTCTCCCAGACCGTCGCGCGCATGGAGCGGGACGGCCTCGTCGTCGTCTCCGGCGACCGGCACCTGGAATTGACTGCGGCGGGCCGCAGTAAGGCCGTGCACGTGATGCGCAAGCACCGTCTGGCCGAGCGTCTGCTCAGCGACGTGATCGGGCTCGAGTGGGAGTTCGTGCACGATGAGGCCTGTCGCTGGGAGCACGTGATGAGCGAACAGGTGGAACGCAAGATTTTAGAGCTGCTCGGTCACCCCACCGAGTCTCCTTATGGCAATCCGATTCCGGGATTAGACGAGTTCGGTGAATCAGCGGCCGTGGCGTTCATGGCGGGAGTAACCAGCGTGGTTGCGGTGGTGGCGAGTTCATCCGAGCCGGTGACCGCGGTCATCCGTCGCCTAGGTGAACCGGTGCAGTTCGACCCCGAGCTGCTTCTGCAGCTCAAGCAGAGCGGCGTCATGCCCGGCGCGACGGGAGTCTTCTCGGTTGCCGGATCGTACGTTCTAGTACAGGTCGAAGGTTTCGGTGCCGGCCTGGAACTGCCCAACGAGGTCGCCAGCCATATTTTCGTCAGCACGCCGGACGGCTTCGCGCCCGTCGCTCACTGACATCGGGCGCAGATCGCTCCGCGCCGATTCCAGCCAGACGTCTCGTCCCAATGACCGTGCCGTTATCAATTCGTTAGAAAAATGGTACTTCAGCGTGACAAATGGGTGCGCGTCTTGTAACCTCGGGGAGTCCCACAGATCAGAAACGGTCGAAGGACTCTAGCCAAGACGCCTGTTCGCCCCGTCTCTTGACTAGGAACACACCCGCGATTAGCGAAGTGGACGGGACAACAACCTAGTGTTGTCGAGGCGCCGGAGGTTAAAACTTTGGCTGCATTAGGCATGAGAAGGTCCCGCCGCGGGCTGGGTCGAACATCCGATGCCCTGGCAACAGTGGAACCTTCGGCACACGCCCACCGGGCACTGCCGCGTGCGGCCCCGAAGAAGCGCCGCAGCCGCCTCGGCAATGTCGTCGTTATGACCCTCGCTACCGGCATGATCGCCACAATGGCCCTTCCGGCCTATGCCTTCGCCCCCGGTTCGAACGAAGCCAGCTTTCAGGCCAGTGAGTCCACCGAAATGTCCAAGGCTCAGGCGCAAGCCGTTGAGGTCGACGCGCAGGCAGCGACCGTGAGTGTTGCTCGCGAAGGATTCACCGCCACCACCCCGGAAGAACTTGAAGCTGCGGCCGCCGCGGCAGCCGCGGAAACCCGCCGTATCGAGGTCGCCGCGCAGATGACCTCGTATGCCGCGAGCTACTCCGGTCCGAGCGTCGCCGACTACCTGGCCAACCCGACCTACCCGAATTTTGATCTCGCATCCGTTTTCAATGTGGCCTCGCAGTATCAGGGCACACCGTATGTCTATGGCGGCGCCACCCCGGCCGGCTTCGACTGCTCCGGCTTCATCATGTACGTCTATGCGCAATTCGGCATCAGTCTGCCGCACTCGTCGACGGGCCAGGGCGCGGCCGGAACCAAGATCGCGATCGAGGATGCCGTGCCAGGCGACCTCGTGATCATGCCCGGTCACGACGGCTTCTATGCCGGCAACGGCAATATTCTGCACGCCCCATACACCGGCCAGTCGGTGCGGATACAGCCCATCTGGAGCAGCGACTACTACATCGTGAGGATCGGCATCTAACCCGCCCTCGGTGAACGCTGGGTAACAGCTCACACAAATGGCGCGTTCAGGTTTACCTGATGCGCCATTTGTGGGTTAACCTAGTGCCCTGATGTAGTTGAAGATCCGCAAGGAGAGCCCATGCATGAGCGACGCACTATCCACACCATGGATGTGCGCGGTCGCGAGTGCTTTCGGCATAGTTGTCAGAGCGAGAAGAGCTGCGTGAGCAGCCGTAAGGCGTTGTCATCGTGACGGCGCCTTTTTTGTACCCTCTCTCGCCTTGTCACGCTCTTGTTCTTTGCGCATCGGATGTAGTTCGAATGGCTGGAAGCCGTCCAGCCTCCTTCGAAAGGGAGCGCATGCGCACACTGGTACTCAATGCGGGCTATGAGCCCCTCGCCGTTGTTTCGTTCAAACGGGCACTCCTTCTGGTCATGAATCAGAAGGCGACGATCGTGCAGTCCGATCGGGACCATCCCGTTTTCGCGGCCTCGGGGTCATGGGATCGGCCGAGCGTCATTCTGCTCACGCGGTACGTGCGCATTCCCATGTCGAGACTCGTGCCGGTCAGTCGCCGTGGAGTCTTGCGTCGTGACGATCACCGCTGCTGTTACTGCGGCAAGTCCGCGGCCACGATCGACCATGTGCTGCCGCGATCGCGCGGTGGGCGCGACACTTGGGACAACCTCGCCGCCTGCTGCCTGCGCTGCAATAACCTGAAGAGCGACCACACCCCGGCCGAAATGGGCTGGGAGCTGCGCTTCACCCCGCGGATGCCGCAGGGCACTACGTGGGTTGTGCGCGGCGTCGAGCGGCCGCTGGAGGACTGGGACGCCTACCTGGCGCCTGCCGCCTAGGTTTTTGGTCATGCGGATCAACATTACGGGCGGGCTCGTCGATGACCAGGTGGAGGCACTGCGGTTCTACACCGACGTGCTGGGCTTCCTGAAAAAGCATGACAGCCCCATGGACGGCGAGGACCGCTGGCTGACCGTCGTGTCCCCTCGGAGAACCCGAAAGGCACCGAACTGTTGCTGGAACCCAGCGGCCACCTCGCCGCGAAGCCGGTCAGGGAGGCCCCGGACGCCGACGGCATCCCGTTCACCCAATTCGCTGTCGACGACGTTCCGGTGTGAGCGACTTCGCGGCCTCGGCGTGCGCGTCACGCAGGAACCGACGATTATAAGGCCGGTGACCACGGCTGTTCTCGACGACCTGCGGCAACTTGCTCTAGATCGTGCACATGACCAGCTAGCCGGCGTCGGCATTACGCGGTTTCCGTGGCACCGTCGTGCTTCGATCGAGCGGGCTGACCGGCGCGACCGGCTAAACTTGCCGAACCAGCCTCTGTAGCTCAACGGAAGAGCAGTTCCGTCCTAAGGAAACGGTTGGGGGTTCGAATCCCTCCAGGGGCACCATGCTTTGAGGCCCTACATCCCTTGTAAACACTGGGCTGTAGGGTTTTCGTACTTCTCAGGAATGGCCGTTTGCCCACATTTTGCCCACACTTCAAAAGATTTAGGTGTGATCGGTGGTCGCTGAAACGGCCCAATTTTGGCATTTCAACGCGCAGCGGGGACACCGCGCCAGGGGCCTTGGGGCCGCTCCTCGAGGTAGAAAATCGACTCCGACGGGCGTGAATCGTTACGGCAGCGCGTCCGACCTGGTCTTTGCAGTATCAAGCGAGATCGCCACTGCGTCAAGGTCATCGTCAAATAGATCGGCGTAGGTGTCCAGGGTCATCGCCTTTGAGGCGTGCCCCAGCATGCGCTGCACCGCCTTCACGTTTGCGCCGCCCAGATCGCCAGGGACGCTGCGGTATGCCGCAAATCATGCAGCGTCAGCCCAATAGGAATGGACGAATCGGTCAGGCGTGCGCGTTTTCGGGCTCCCGCGAACCAGACGTCACAGTGGGTCGGCGTGTCCAAATAGATGTTGCCATTGCCGAACACGAGCTGGTTGCGCTGTTTGCCTGCGATCTGATCTGTCTGCGACGCTTCGAGAAAGGCAGGAACGGGCACGCTGCGCATCTCGTAACCTTTGGGGGAGCCGATCACGATGTGGCCGCCCGCACGCACGGCGTTCGTTTGCACGAGCACGCGCCGTGGGACTGCCCCGGGTTCAGTTGACTCAGAGGGTTAGTGGTTTTAGGCGGCCGTGAGGGCCATGTTTATTGTCTCAAACTCGATCGGGGTGAGTTTGCCGAGGCGGCGTTGCCGTCGCCGGCGGTGGTAGGTGCGCTCGATTCAGACGACGATCGCGAGGCGCAGTTCCTCCCGGGTCGCCCAGCGTTGCCGGTCGAGGACGTTCTTTTGCAGCAGCGCGAAGAAGGACTCCATCGCGGCGTTGTCGCCGCAGGCGCCGACACGGCCCATCGACTCGGTGATGCCGTTGTTCTTCAGCACCCGCAGGAAGGCGTTGGAACGAAATTGCGACCCGCGATCGCTGTTAAGCCGAATTCGGCTTAACAGCGATTATGCCGAGGATGACGTTAAGCCGAGAAACCGTGCCGATGCCGCTTGTTTACAGGGAGGGAGGTCGACTTTCTCGGCATAGTGCGCTGCGGTCGCTGGCGTTACCTTCATCGTGTCCAGATGCACGGTGAAGGGAAAATACTATGGAAACGCTGGTTGATGACATTGGAGTTGTCGTTGTCGAGGCGCGGAGAGCGGCCGGTTACAAAGAGTCGACGATTGGTAACTATCGGAAGTCGATTCGATGGTTGGCTCTGCTGGCGCGGAAGGACGGCGTCTACACCTCGGCTTTGGGGGCGGAGTTTGCGTCGATGACGACGAGTCTGAGAACGGGCCGCTTCAGCGTCCAACGCCACTTCGATTATGGCTGATTAGTGACACTGTTCGACTCGTATGTATTGACCAGGCGGGTGAGCTTGGTGATGAGTAACCGCGGCGGCGGCCTGGCAGTGCCGCAATGCGCCGACTTGGTCGCCGTCTGGGACGCGTGGTCGTGAGAGATGGAGCGCCGTGGCCTGGCCACGGCTACTCGAAGTGCCTATGGTCGGGCGGCACGCGAATATCTGCTTTTTTTGGAGGCGAGCGGGATCACGTCGTTGGAGGCAGCTGACGGCACCACCGTGTTTGCCTATCTGGAGTCATTGCTGGACCGGTGGGCGGCATCGGCGATGTGGACGGTGGTATCGAATTTCCGCCCATTCCTCACCCATGTCCAGCGGCACGATTTACTTGATGCGTTGACAATGGCGCGCGCCTGGCGGTGGCACCAGCTCGTTCCCGTACTGGCCGACGGTGACGAGCAGTTGGTCATTCCGGCCTGCACCTGCGGCGACGTTCCTGCCCGAGACGCTGCGATCACGATGCTGGCTCTGGTGACGGGGTTACGCGCCTGCGACATCATCGCGCTACGGCTGATGGACATCGATTGGCGCAGCTCCACTCTCGGCATCGTGCAGCAGAAAACGGGCAATCCGTTGACGTTGCCGCTGCCTGCCGCGGTCCTCAGTAAGCTGGCCGACTATGTTCTGGGCGACCGGCCAGCCTCCGACATCGAGAACGTGTTCCTGCGGTCGTTGGCCCCGCACCTCGCGTTGGCAGATCATGCGACGATCTATGCGATCACGCGGCGGATATTCAGGGCCGCCGGGGTGACGCAGACGAAAGCGGGCACCCGGATGTTGCGTCACCACGCGGCGACGAAGTTGCTGCGCGCGAGAACACCACTGCCGACGATCTCCGCAATTCTGGGACATTCGAGTCCGGATTCCACGAACGTCTATTTGAGCGACGACACCGAGCAGATGCGCGCATGCGTGCTTCCGATGCCTGCAAGGCCACGACCGTGAGCGGGCACGGATTCGCCAGCCTGTTCGCCGATGACCTTGAGGGCTACCTCGCGTTCAAAACGAGCATGGGCTGTTACGGCGCTTCCCGGATCTGGTATCTGAAACAGTTCGACCGATACTGCGCTGACCATGCTTTGGAGATTCTCGTCCGGGCGACGATCGAGGGCTGGGTGACGGTCCAGCAATCGTCCCAGCCGGGACCTTACCGGTCGTGGATGTCTTACATCCGAGACTTCGGCCGGTGGGTGCGGATCAACGGCAACCAGAAGGCTTACGTGCTGTCGGACCGCTGGAAGGCCGGTTTCGTCCGGTCGCGGCCCTACCTGCTGACTGACGCCGAAATTGAGTTGTTCTTCCGGGCGGCCGCACGGGTGGAGGCTTCTTCGCCGTGGAAATGGCAGGCCGTCGCATTCTTCGCCCTGATGCACTCCGGCGGGCTGCGCACCGGCGAAGTTCGCCACCTCACCCCGCACGATGTTCATCTGAACGACGGCGTTATCGAGGTGCTGGGCGCCAAGGGACATCGTGACCGACGACTGCCGCTCACCGGCGAGCTCCTTGACGTCCTGACCGATTGCGATACCCGCTCCCGCGGCGTCTTCACCCGGAATTTCTCTCCGCAGTCTACTTGTCCGACCCAAGACCTATGTCTCAGCGATGACAGGCCATAAAACAGGACCAGTTGGCGGCTACAGCGCCACATACAAACAGTTGAGCTACCGCTACGCCGTGCTCTGCCCCGCACAAGGATCTAACAAGGATGATCGCGTGATTCTCACATCGAACCCGGTGGCGGCTCTTCACAACATCTCGAATGAGCCAATCATGTAGCCCGCCTGACCACCTCTCGGAAGTCACAAACGGAAACATAAGGGAACCACTCACGACGGCGAACCGGGGCATTAAAGCCATCCAGCACGAACACCTGACCCCGCTCTGCAAGATAGCTTGCCAAGCGCTTCGAGAGTCGCGTCATCCCAAGTGGCCAAACTCCGGTGTGCCGTGTGCGGACCATCACGAGTCGTAGGTTGGTCTTCCCGCAGCGTCAGGCCTGTACATCTCCGCGCCATCCGACATCGTCGGCTCCTTTCGCCTCGATGAACTCCTTAAAGTTCGTGAGGTCTTTCTTGATGGCGTGGCCGTCAATACCGAGAGCGGCCCCAGCCTTCTCAATCGGCCCTGTTGCCTCCCAATCAAGCTGAACCGTCACACGAGTCTTGTTCGCGGCCAATTTATGGAACGTAACGACTCCCGCGTGGTCGACCTGGCCGCCGGTGCTGTTCCAGGCAACACGCTCGTCGGGGTGCTGCTCAGTTATCCGAGCCTCAAACGTGCGCTCCACGCCGCCGATTTTAATCTTCCACTCGGTGAGAGTGTCGGTTACTTGCGTGATGGATTCAACAAAACTCAAAAACTTTGGAAACTCCTCGAATTTTGTCCACTGGTTGTAAGCAACGGTAACGGGAACGTTGACGTCGACAGTCTCGATGGCGTTGGGCATGATGACCTCCTAATGCGAATTCCACGGATGAAATAGTTTCTGCAACCCCATTCACCGTACCGAAGGCTTATCCAAGGTCAACCCGGGTAAGGAAAAACTTGCAGAAACGAGAAGGTACCTGTGCGCGGAACCTCAGCAGCGTGAACATTCGATGGGCCGGGCTAAACAACGGGCGAGGGAGACCCGTCAGATTCCCTCTCGGTCCCCGGGCGAAGCGCGACCAAAATGCGCTTCAGATCGATGACGATCGCGGCCGTCGGGCTGAGCGATGTCGCTTCGGCACCCAACTCTTGCATGCTGTGCAGAATCGCCTCGACTGCCACTACGGCGGCATCAAAGGGTGCGCTATCACGCGGGCCGTCGTCCGTGGCACGCAAAGTTTCCGCGACCGCGTGCAGGGCATCGCTAAGAACCGGCCGCAACTCGGGCGGCAGTTCAAGGGGAATCGGTTTACCCCAAATCATGCCCGAAAAAACCTCTGTCAGGTTGCGCACATGAAAGGTCACGTTCTCCAGAGCCGCGAGGTCCTCATAGTCAACAACAAGATTTCTGCGGTTGAACCGAGCGCGAGGGTTACCCTGACGACTCTCATCGGCGTACTGCACAGCCGACCTGACGTCTCGGGCCGCGTCGGTGAGTGCGTTACCCCTGGTCGCCCAGAGGTCACGCTCCGGAGGCCAATTCTCGACCAAGGCTACGCCGATATCGCTGAGGTGCGTGGCGAGGGTGCCTCGAAAACTGGTCAACCGCTCGACAGCTGTGCCGATGGCGAGCGGCGGCAAAATTAGCAGGTTGACCAAAAGCCCCACCACCATTCCCAGACAGACTTGGGCGAGATAGCCGACCGAGTAATCATCGGCTTCCGGACCGCCGATGATGAGAACGAAAAGAGCAGTCAGAGGTACTTGTTCTCCGCCCACACCAAGCCATCGCATTCCTCCGATAAGGGAGCCAAGGCCGATCACCAGCGAGATCGTCCACACGCTGGGCTCGCTCAGGAGGAGCACGGCCCCGGCGAGGGCGATCCCCACGGCGAGCCCAGCGAGGGTTTGTAAAGCGCTGCGAAGCGAACGCATAAGCGTTGGGTGCATGCTCAGAAGTGCGCCCAGCGGCGCGTAATACCGCAATTCCTGAGCATCTCCAGGGAGGAAAGGGGACAGCGTCCAGGCAATCGCCACAGCAACAGCAATCTTGGTGACCTGGAGGAATCGCGGAGGTTGAAGACGACGACGAACCGACGCCAGCCGTGATACGTTCCACGGGAAAATCGTTCTCGGCATCGTCTAAGTCTCTCCTGCGGCAACGGAGAGTTGGGATCCGCTCGCCCCGCAGGTTAAGCGCGGAGGCTGGCGAGGCGCTGGGAAACACCCGACAAGAAAAACACTCCCGCAGCACGGCGGTACGGAGCTGTGGAATTTCGGAGAGGATGTCCACTTTCGTTCACTGGTGAGTCGCAACGGTTAATGGCGTTGTTTCGGGGCTCTCCTGACGTAACCGTGGGTTAAATCCGGCCGGGGAGCACGGGTTTGTGCCCGCCGAGGCTGAGCATGGTGAGGGCGNGTGAAGTGATTGCTTCCCGCAAGATGTGGCGCGATGTCCTATTCGGGCGGCAGAACGAACAAAGGTGTTCATTCGTGAGAATCATTTGCTCGTATTGTCGTCCTCAGGCGCAAATCAAATTGGACCCTGCCCAGAACGCAGAGACTGCCGCACCTCGATACTTGCTGAAATATTCCGGCTATAACTCCACCACTATCCGTCTTTACCACGGTCGTCGGTAACCCCGCCAGCCAACGGTCGGTGCGACATCCCCCGGATCTCCTACTCATTCAATTCAAACCGTGCCATTGCAGTTCTTCAAACGCGCTCGGAGGGAAAACACGAATATGCAAATTGGGATGACTAAGTCATAGAACGGTCTCTAGAAAATTCTTTTCACCTTTCAACGGCGTGTGACCCCTCACCAAGGGCACAAGCCACATATCCCAGGAAACGTAGTGTGTGTTGTGGGTTCGTTAGAGTACGGCAATAGAACGGTCGAATTTGACGATCGGATTCTGGCGCACATTCAGATCGTGATTGTCCGCAAGCTTCGCCGGGGCGAAAGCTTCCTGGTGTCCTGGAAAGAGGCCTCTGAGACGGGACATGGTCGCAGTTCAATATGGGTACACCCCGCCATGCCCCTCTACTTCAAATTCCATGGCGGTCGCTCGCCCAGCGTGAACCCGGTCTGGTTGGCGGAACTCACCCTCTCCGCCGACAGCTCTTTCGGGATGCTTATTACGTCAGAGAAGATATCGCCCAAAATTACGCGGCAAACGAACTCACGGGAGTGTTGACATGCGCTATGTCAGCACCACGATGGCCTCCGCTCTCCGGCGGCAACGAACGCGCGAGCAGCAGCCAACAGCGTCGACACGCAACAACCATTCGAAACTTCTGGCAGTCTCGCGACCTGTTGGCTACGAAGAGTCTTGTCACTACGACATCGGCACGTCTCCGTGTCATGTTCCCCATACTCGTCTGCACAACGAACGCTTAGACGGTGATGTCCCTGGCGCGTTGGATCGCGCAGTAGACCGTGGACCTGGCCACGCTGAAGAGTTCAGCGATCTGCGCGGTGGTGCGTTCGCCTCGCCGGTGGACCTCGACGCCGTGCTTCTCCTGCGCCTGGAATAGCTCAGGCTACGTGACCGCAACCAGCGACATTTGTGCCCGCACCATCGCCACCTAAGAGACCTCGGGCGAGCGGCAGACGCACTCACCATCAAGGGGTCAATCGTGCCCGTTTCGACGCGGATGACCGGAATTGGAAGTGGACGAAAGGGACTGCCCCGGGTTCAGTTGACTTAGAGGGTTAGTGGTTTCAGGCGGCCGTGAGGGCCAGGTGTGTTGTCTCAAACTCGATCGGGGTGAGTTTGCCGAGGCGGCGTTGTCGGCGCTTGCGGTGGTAGGTCCGCTCGGTCCAGACGACGATCGCGAGGCGCAGTTCCTCCCGGGTCGCCCCGCGTTGCCGGTCGAGGACGTTCTTTTGCAGCAGCGCGAAGAAGGACTCCATCGCGGCGTTGTCGCCGCAGGCGCCAACGCGGCCCATCGATCCGGTGATGCCGTTGTTCTTCAGTACCCGCAGGAAGGCGTTGGAGCGGAATTGCGACCCGCGATCGGAATGCAGGATCGTGCCGTCGATGGTGCGTTGGCCAATCGCGTGGCGCGCCGCGGCCACGGCCAGGGACGCCGTCATCCTGGAGTCGATGGAGTAGCCGACGATCTTGTTCGAGCAGACGTCCTTGATCGCGCAGAGGTAGATCTTGCCCTCATCGGTGCGGTGTTCGGTGATGTCGGTGAGCCAGAGCTGGTTCGGGCGCGTCGCGGTGAACTTCCGCTTGACGAGGTCGTCGTGCACCGATGCCCCGGCCTTGCGGGTCAGGCCGCGTTTCTTCGCGAACACGCTCCAAGTCGCTGCTGGGAGCCAGCCGCCAGGCTCGGTTCTCACCCGCAGCGAGGCCCGCCTGGTGGAGCTCGTCGGCGATGGACCGGTAGCCGAACGCGGGGTCGTCCTGGTGCGCGTCCCAGGCGGCGTTGGTGAGGTGGGCGTCGTCCCAGTCGCGCGGGGAGATGGGGTTGCGCTTCCACTTGTAGAACGCTTGTTTGGAGAAGCGCAACACCCGGCAGGTCACCGTGATGGGGATACCGTCGACGGCCATTTCGAGGACCAGCGGGTACATCATTGTGGGTTGACGTCACGGGAAAGATAGGCGACGGCACGGCGCATGACCTCGGCTTCTTGCTCGAGCAGCCGGATACGTTTCTTCGCATCCCGGAGCTCCGCGGACTCCTTCTCGGTCACACCGGGCTTCACGCCCTCTTCGACGTCGGCTTTCTTCAGCCAGTTCGCTAGGCAGGACTCCGAGATGCCGAAGTCCTTCGCGATCTGGTTCAGCGGAGCTTCGTGCATTCGGGCGACCGCGACAACATCACGGCGAAACTCGGGTGGGTAGGGCTTGGGCATGATGACATCCTTCCAGCGAAGACGAATCTCCACAGATCAGGAGTCAACCAAACCAGGGGCAGTCCCAACGGTAACCGCCTCAGCGTCTTCACCGCCCCCGTACTCTCAGCCGAAGATCCGATATACCGCGGGGTGAAGATCCCGCAAGCGTTCTGGAAGATCGCAGCATGGACAACCACCACAAAAGGCCCCACCATTCTGCACGCTGCCGGATTCGTCCTCGACCAAAGCCCACAATTAGAAGACATCGACCTTGACACGGTCCGCACTCCAGCCCTCATGTACGGTAAACCCCCACCGCTGGGACCGTACCGCACCTAACCAAGTACCCATCGTGGACATCATCGACCTCACCGGGCTCAACCTGACCGCCCTATCCGAAGCAGACGTCTACGCGCAGGCCCCAGCAATCCGAGAAGACACCGATCGTCAAACGCGCTGGACCGAACTAGTCGACACCGCAGGCATCCACCTCTAACCACACCGAATCCTCTACAGCCAGCTCAGTCCCCGGCGCGGAGGTAGACGTAGACGGTTTCGCGGCTGATCCCAAACTCTCGAGCAAGCACAGACTTCGGCACGCCAGCGGCAGCCTTCTCGCGCAGCTCGGCCGCGCGGGCCGCGTCCAGTGACGGGGTGCGGCCGCGGTAGACACCACGCTTCTTAGCCAGAGTGATGCCCTCGCGTTGACGTTCACGGATCAAGGAACGCTCGAACTCAGCAAACGCTCCCATGACGTTGAGGAGCAGGTTCGCCATTGCATTGTCGTCGCCCGTGAAGGCGAGTTGCTCTTTCACGAATTCGACCCGGACCTTCTTCGCTGTGAGCCGGCGCACGATCAAGCGAAGATCATCCAAGTTACGGGCCAACCGGTCCATGGAATGCACGAGAACAGTATCGCTATCTCGGACGAACTTGATCATCTCCTCCGGCTCGGGCCGGTTCTGATCCTTCCCCGTGTTAACACCGACCCCTAGAAACCGCCGCGTTTATGGGCTCTCCTGACGTAACCGTGGGTTAAATCCGGCCGGGGAGCACGGGTTTGTGCCCGCCGAGGCTGAGCATGGTGAGGGCGATGAGGGCGTCGGGTGATTTGAAGCCGAAGGCGATGCGGGTCATGAGGCGGATCTTGGTGTTCATGGATTCGACGCGGCCGTTGGAGAGGCCGTGCTCGATGGACGCGAGAATCGCGGTGCGGTGCTTGACGATGCTCTTCTGCAGTTTCACGAAGGACGGAATGCGGCAGCGTCGGGCCCAGCCGACCCATTTGTCGAGGGCTTCGGTCGCTTCGTCGAGGGGCAGTTTGAAGATCACCCGGAGGCCTTCCTTCAGGTAGTAGGCGCGTGCCAGGCGAGGGTCGGTCTGCACGATCCAGGCGAGCTTGGCTTGCTGCTTCTCGGTCAGGTTTTCCGGGTTCTTCCAGAGGGCGTAGCGGCAGTTCTTGATGCCGGCAGCTCGGGCGCTGTCCGGGCGAGCGGGAGCGTCGGCGGCTGGCCGGCCGCGGGTGCGTCGGGCATCGTTGTGGCGGGCGGCTGTGCGGGCATCGTTCCACGCGGCCCGGCGGACGTCATCGAGGGCTTCGGTGGCCCACGTCACGACGTGGAACGGATCAGCACACCGAACGGCGTCGGGCGCTTTCTCCGCGACAACACTGGCGATCCAGGCCGCACCGTCGGCCGAAACATGCGTGATCTGGGCTGAACGCTCCGGGCCTAACGCATCGAAAAACGTCGCGAGGGTGGCTTTG
The DNA here is from genome assembly GCF_002929785.1 of Cryobacterium sp. Y62. Classification (NCBI taxonomy): domain Bacteria; kingdom Bacillati; phylum Actinomycetota; class Actinomycetes; order Micrococcales; family Microbacteriaceae; genus Cryobacterium; species Cryobacterium sp. Y62. The sequence continues at coordinate 91,409 of NZ_PJJK01000107.1, forward strand.
TCCTGACCCGGCGCCGCCCAGACGAGGCGGCCGGAATCGTGGTCGACGACGCAGGTCAAATACTTGTGGCCGCGCTTGTAACTGATCTCGTCGATCCCGATCCGCGTCAGGTCCGCGAACTGATCGTACTGCTTTTCGGTATCGGCCCAGACCCTGGTGATGATTGCGCCGACGGTGCGCCACGCGATGCGCATCAGCACGGTGATGGCGGTCTTGGATGTTTGCGTGGCCAGCCACGCGACCTGATCATCGAAGAACATCGTGTGGCCGCTTTGGTGCCGAGCCCAGGGGACGGCGGCGACGGTGACGCCGTGGACGCGGCAGGACACTCGGGGTGCGTCGGCTTCGAGGTGAACTTGAATTGAGCCCACGTCTAACCCTCGCCAGCGACGCTGCCCGTCACCGAGGTCGTAGCGTGGGCAGCGCTTCTGACAGGACCCGCAGCGGTTCCGCTTCACTGCCATCGGACGCACCGACGCGATCAAAATCCTGCCCTCCAGATCAAGATCGACGTCCTCGACGAACGTGTTCTCGACACCAAGGAGGGTTCGCCATATTCTTAGAGTTCGCACGCCGCTTTTTCCGTTCCCGAGTTTCTTACCTTTGACAGTTAGAAACCTAGGCGGAGAGCGGCGTGCGGCCGTTA
>NZ_PJJK01000096.1:0-55615 GCF_002929785.1 Cryobacterium sp. Y62
CAACAATCATGCCGGACCCGACAGGCCAACTCCCTCAGATACTCACACCATCCGAGGTTACAAACAAGGTAACGGGGTGAGGCTGTTTACGGGTCGTGGCTGTCGGCATCCGTGGTCGGATTGACCGTGCGCTCCTTCTTCTTAATGGATGCCTGCGGCCTGGTCGAGCAGACCACTTACCTTGGTCTGCGCAACGGTGGCGGCGTCGCGCGCGAGGCCTTCGGCCTGCGAGATGACCTTCTGGGTGCCAGGGCCGCCCCACATTTGGCGGGCCTTCGCGGCGATGCGGTCGTAGGCCTGGCGGCCGGCCTTGGATCCGAGTACGAAACCGGTCGCGGTGCCGGCGAGAAAAAGAAACTTACCCTTCATGGGGGCTCCTCGGGTTTAGGCGGTTGGTTCGGCGAGGTTGGGGTCTTCTTCATCGACATCGTGGCCGACCAGATCAGGGTTCGACGGGTCCTCGGCGCGGTCGGCATCGTCGAGGTTCGGTTCGTTGTCGGCGTTGTCCTGGTCATCTTCAGTGTCGTTGTCGGTGTTGCTGTCGGGCTCGACCGGAGTGGCTGTGGCGGCTTCTCCAGCCGTTGAGCCGTCATCGCTCGGTGCGGGCCCGTCTGGTCCGGTATCGGCGCTGGCGACCGGAACGGCCGCTTCGGTGCTTTTATCAACTAAACCGGCGGAACCGGTGTGTTCCTGAGCCGGGCCATCGGGTCCGTCGGGTCCAACCAGCTGGTCGGGGTTCGTGGGAGTACTGGGCGGCTCAGGAATGTCCAGGGGCGGTTCTTCAATGGGGTCAGAGTCGTGGGACACGGGCATACCTTTCTTATAGACAGCGGTCGGATCAGCTGCGCGGCACTCAAGTTATACCGCGAACGTGCGACATTCTGAAGCGCCGCTTCTCAAACATCGTCACCGAGTACGAGTGCGCGCAGTGCCGTTTCGGCCGAGACGCGCCCGGCCGGGTCGATGGTCTCGCCGGCGCGAAACAGATCCACGATGCGCGGGTCGACGTAGCTCGTTCGAGCGATGGCCGAGGTGTTACCGAGCACCGCGGCCGCCTGCCGCATCGCTTCGGCAATGGCGCGGGTATCGGCGCGGCGGTTGCGCGACGCCGCCCGCGGTTGCCGTGAAGCGGATGCTGCCGGCTCCCCAACGTCGGTCACCGTTGCGCCAGTGGCGGTAGTGCCGGGTTTCGTGCCAACTCCGGCGGGGCCTGCCTTCGCCCCGCTCCCGGCGGCGCCCGATTCTGTCCTCGTGTGGCTGCTCGCCTCAACTTCATGCGCGGTCCTGACGGAAGCCACTGCCCCCAGATTCTGCGCCAGACTTTGGGCCAGACTTTGAGCCGCAGCGGCCGTGCCGCGTAACGTGCGAAAGTCCTTCGCGCTGAACTCGCCGCCGGTGCGTTCCTTGATGAACTCGTTGACATCGGCGGCCGAGAGAGCACTCTCCTCCCCGTCGACCACCCAGGACAGCAGTGGTGCAGCCGGGCGTTCGCGCAGGCGGGCGCGCAGATAGGTCGCGAGGTCAGCATCCGTTATCACGCCTTGAAATTGCTGCCCGCTCTTGGCGGGAAAGTTCAGTCGCACCACGTCTCCCCGCACCGATACGTGCGAGCAGAGCAAGGTCGAGAGCCCGTGGCTGCCGTAGTCGTCGGCGTAACGCTCGCTGCCGATGCGCAACGAGGCGAGATCGAGCATGCGAAATGCCGCGGCGAGGGCCCGCGTGCGCGGCGCGCCGTCCCCGCGCAAATCCCGGGTCACCTGACCACGCGCCCGGGGCAGGGAGGCGGCCAGCTCCAACGCGCGCTCAAACTTGAGGCGGTCTTTCTGTTCGCGCCAGGCCGGATGGTAGATGTATTGGCGGCGCTCGGCCGCATCGAGACCGATAACCTGAATATGCCCGTTCGGGTGCGGGGAGATCCACACGTCGGTCCAGGCGGGTGGAATCGCGAGCTCCGCGAATCGTTGCCGCAGCTGCTTCTCGCTGACCTTCAGCCCTCCCGGGTCGCGGTAGCTGAAGCCCTTGCCCGCGCGCCGCCGGGAATACCCCGGCCGGGTCGGGTCGCTGCGCCGCAGCCGAGTCACGCGGATGCCGTCGGTGTGCGCATGCCGCAACAGTACTGCGAATCGCCCCGTCTGCCCGAAAGCGGATGTCGCTGCCCGCCCGCAGCGTGCTCGCTGCCACCCCTACGTAGGAATACCCGCTTCCCGAACGGGTGCCGCGATGCGCGAGTGACGGGCGGCGACGCGCGTGGCACGACCTGCGGCATCCGCTTTAGTGCGGGTTTTCTAGGCGGTACTTGTGTTTTGCTAGAACCTGTGTTCGACTATAGCTATGCGGTGGAGCGGGCAAGAACTACAGACCGAACAGGTCGGCGCCCTGCCCGGACTCGCCCGCCTGAACAACCTTGTACGCAGCGTACAGACGCCCGAGTTCGCCGGAATCACGTTCCACGAGATCCTGTGCAAATCGGCGCTCAACCATGTGCCGGGTCAGAGTGCGCTGCCATTCGGCTACACGATCAATCCCTATCGCGGATGTTCCCACGCCTGCACCTATTGCTTCGCCCGACCGACCCATCAGTACCTCGACCTCGATGCCGGCAAGGACTTCGACAGCGAGATCATCGTGAAGGTCAATGTGGCCGAGGTCCTAAAAAGAGAGCTGTCCAAGCCAACCTGGGGGCGGCATCCGGTGGCGCTTGGCACCAACACCGACCCATATCAGCGCGCCGAGGGACGTTATCGACTCATGCCCGGCATCATCGCGGCCCTAGCCGACAGTAAAACCCCCATCTCCATTCTCACCAAGGGCACACTGCTGCGCCGCGACCTCGACCTGCTAGCCGAGGCGAGCGAGCACGTTCCGGTCGACCTGGCCATGTCGATCGCGATCTATGACGATGGACTGCGCGATGACGACCTGCAGCAGTCGGTCGAGCCGGGAACTCCCACGACGAAGGCGCGCCTCGCCACTGTGACCGCGGTGCGCGAACGCGGACTCGACTGCGGCGTCTTTCTCATGCCCATTTTGCCGTTCCTCACCGACACGCGCGCGCACCTCGATGAGGCGCTGCGGCAAGCCAAGGCGGCCGGAGCCACGAGCGTTCTCTACTCCGGTCTCAACCTCAAGCCCGCCGTCAAGGACTGGTATTTGCGCTGGCTCGACCGCGAGCATCCCGAGCTGGTGGCCCGTTACCTCGAGCTCTACGCTGGCGGTCAATACGCGCCCAAGGAGTACCGCACCTGGCTTGCCGCGCGCATCAAACCGCTCATTCGCGCGCACGGCATCGAACGCGGCATCGTCGATCCGTCGACCGGCGGCCTCCGCTCCAGCGCTCTCCCGTCTTCCCCAGAACGGATGCCCCCGCCCGCCGCCCGCCTGTCGCCCACCTTCGCCCCCGTTCGTGCACCGGGCCCGGAAACGTGGCCCACAATCGATCATGGGCCCGGTTCCCTGAAGCTGGACCCTGGCGCGGAGGCACCCCGCTCCCTGATCGCCGCCGAACTCCCGCCCGACCTGGCCCCGACCCTGTTCTGACCCCATCATCGCGTTCGGGGCCCGGGCTCGGAACGTGGGCCCAGTGTCTGAATTCGGCCCGCGCTTACAAGGTAGACCGGGCCCGAGACTGGAGCCCGCAGTCCCGAGCTCCCAGCCCGAGCTCGCAGCCCCGAGCCCGCCGCCGCCCGTTCACCAGCCACGCCAGCTCCACCGAGCCGTGAGTCTCGACCCGTTGCCAGACACAACCCGCAATTCACCTGCCCGACGAGCACCTGATCGACCGAGGCCACCGAACCAGGACCCCAACCCCCATCCACCCCGATGGCATACTTACCTATTGGGGGAAATATGTCTTTAGGGTTACCCGGCCACCTGGTGCAGCGCACGCTCGCGCGCGCCATCGCGAGGGCCGCGCACTGGTTTGCGCTGACCTGCTTAAGCGCCGCGATCGTCTCAGTCAGTATCCTCAGCCTCAGAACCCCTGAACTCTGGATTACCATCGTGGTCGTGGCCGCGATGGCAGCCCTGCTCATCCTCTTTACCCGGCACCGCCGCATCCTTCTGGCCGTCGCCTATCTGCTCGTCGGCACCCTCGGTGTCTGCGTCTTCACGGCCACCGTGCTCGGCGTTCCCGACGTATTCCCCGCGTCGAATATGTTCCTCGTCGCCCTGCCCAAGATGGCCCTGGTCATGGTCGGTGGCGCGGGATCCACCGCGCTCGCCGGCGTGCTCTGGAGCACCGCGGCCTTTCTGCTGGCCGAGGCCGCCGCGCTCGTCGCTATCGTCGGCACGACCGTGCCCTACCGGCCCGACCTGTTCACCCTTTCGACCTACCTCGTACTTGTCGGGGTCATGGTGCTCGCCGGAATCGATCGCCGCGCCAGCAATGCAGCCCAACCCGCCATCCACCGCGCGGTACAAGACGGCGCCAACCGCCAGCTGCGCGATGCCCTCGACACCCGCGCCATCGCCCTGCTCAACGACACGACCGTCTCCCAGCTCGTCGCGCTCTCCCTGGCCGAACCCGGAGCTCTCTCACCGGGTCTCAAAGCCAGTCTGAAATACACTCTCACCACCCTGCACGACACCAATTGGCTTACTGATATCGACGCTCGCAGAACTATCACACCGCAATCAACGGTTCAGGAGCAAGCGTCAACACCAAACCCGGCCTGGGTCTCCAGCGCTGTCTACACAGCCATCGAACGCTGCCGCGACCGTGGGCTGACCGTCGAAGTCACGGGCGACCGCAATGCCCTCGCCCGCCTCGAGGCCGGCAGTGACCGCGACGTCGGCCTCGCCGTGCAACAGTGCCTGGTCAACGTCATCCTGCACGCCGGAATCACCTCCGCCGAAGTTGCCATCGAATCCGACAGCAGCACAATTTCACTCCTCATAACGGATGCTGGCCGCGGCTTCACCGAATCGGAATCCGCTTCTGACCGGCTCGGTCTACGGCAGTCCGTGCGACGACGCATCGAGCAGCTTGGCGGTTCGGTGCTCATTTGGAGCCGCCCGGGCGCCGGTACGAGCGTGCGCCTAACCGTGCCAGCCGCAACGAAAGCGGTAACGAAGACCGCAACGAAAGCCGCAACGAAAGCCAGCCTGAGAGCCGCAGCGAAAGCCAGCCCGAAAGCCGCGACGAAGAACCCGAACTCGAGGCCCGCCCGATGACCCGCGCGACCCCCACGCCGCGCCGGCCGCGCGCGCCGGCATCCGCTTCACAGCAGCGCCTCGACCCCATCGGAGGTCTGGCGGTCTGGCCGATCGCCCCGGTCGTGGCCCTGATCGTGGTGACCTACGCGATCGCCTCGACCGTGTCGCGTCCGCACGAGATTCAAATCGAGGAGGTTGCGGTCTCCGCCGTCGCAGCGCTCATCATCGCGGCCGCTGTGCTCGTTTGGTCGGCCCGCCCAGACCTGGCCCCGTTCACCCGCGCTCGCGCCATCATCGTCGTGGCCCTCGGGCTCGTCGCCCACCTGCTCGCCGCGGCCAGCGCCTGGCAGTACAACGGCATGGTCCAGGACGACTTTGCCCCGATCGGACTCGGCCTGTTACTGCTCGCCCTCGCCCCGTTTCGGCCGTGGAAAGAAATCCTCGTGCTCGGCGGAACCTCAGCGATCATCGTCGGCGCGACTGCCCTCGTGCAATCGCCTTTTCTCGGCGTGCAAACTCCGCCGGCACTGTTCGCGATCATCGCCATGACTCAGGTGCTCGCGCCCACCCTCGCCGCGGCCGCGTTCTCTCGTCAGGTCGTCAACTCCATTCACCGCTGGCAAACGGATGCCCGCCGTGCGATCCGCGCGCGCACCGAAGAGAGTCGTGACCTCCTCGCGCACGAGGTGGTCGACCATCGCGTTAGAAACCTCGGCGCCGATGTTCTGCCGTTTTTGGCCGACGTGCTCGAGCGGCATACGCTCACCGTCGCCGACGTGAAGCGGGCCCGCTCCCTCGCCTTTCAGATGCGCCGGGTGCTCGTTGCCGAGGTCGACCATACCTGGCTCGACGACCTGATCGAACGCGAACGCACCGCGCTGACCGAGCGCGGACTCAACCCACTCTGCGTCATCGCCGACCCCGAGCGCCGCGCGACCGCCTTCGACTCCGACCAGCGCGCCGCCGCTGGCGCTATCCTCGTGGCGCTCTGCACCCTCAAGGGCTTCGATCCGACCAGCCTCGTCGTGCAAATCGACGGAACCGGCCCCGCCCCCGTCGACACCGCCCAGGTTACCCAGGCCTTCGGCGCGCGCGGTGCGCTCCCCACCCCGGCCACCGACACCACGACCATCGCCATCGTCACCGCCGCCCAGGATCAAGCTGCAGCTCAGGCCCGCACCCTGGCGCAGGCGCAAGCGCAGCTGACGACCCGATCGCGCAGAACCGGTGAACGCGCCGTCGACACCATCACCATCCAGGCGGGAATCTCGCTACCCCCGTACCAGCGCCGGCGGGCCCTGCGCCCGTACCTCAGCGTGCTCCGCGCTGTCTTCTCCCAGGTGCGCGTGACCAGCCGGCATCCGCTTCTCACGCTAGAATTTGACGCTGACCGCAGCAGCTCAACTTCAACCAAAGGCACCTAATGGCGAAACTGTACTTTCGATATGGCGCCATGAACAGCGGCAAAAGCACCTCGATGCTGCAGGCGGCATATAACTACGAGGAACGCGGCCACCACGTGCTGCTCGCCAAACCGTCGGTCGACACCAAGGGCGACCGCGGAATTCTCTCCCGTCTCGGCGTGACCCGCGCCGTCGATTTTCTCCTCACTCCGCAAACGGATGCCTACGCCCTGTTTCAGCAGCACCGCGCGCAGGTCTTGCAAGAGTCCGGCCGTGATGTGAGCGCCCTGTTGCTCGACGAGGCCCAGTTTCTCACCGAGACCCAGGTCGACGATCTGCTGCGCATCGCCATTCTCGAAAACGTGCCCGTGCTGGCTTACGGTATCCGCACGGACTTTCAAACCGTCGCCTTTCCTGGAAGTCGCCGTCTGCTCGAAGTGGCCCACAGCCTCGAAGAACTCAAGACCATCTGCCGCTGTGGACGCAAGGCCGTGTTCAACGGGCGCCAGATCGGCGGCGTCTATGTGTTTGACGGCGACCAGGTAGCCATCGACGGCGAAGAGATCACCTATGAGTCGCTCTGTGGAAGCTGCTACCTCGAAGAGAGCCACGGCGTGCTCAATAACCGCAGCCGTCACGACGCGCCGTAGCGGCGAAATGGGCCGCAAATTCGACTCGGCGTCGACCGTGCGTACCCCCAGTTCAGGTGTGATAACGGCGATTCGACTGTGATAGGCCCAGGTTTAACGCCGATCGGGCTACGTAATGCTCCAATCGCGCGCTAGCCTGAGAGTCACCTAGGTATTTCAAGATGATCTGCCGGGACTCGCCGTCTACGGCGTATAAACCATCCAAATACCGGGGGGACCCTCATCATGTTCAAGAAAAGCCTGGCTACGGCAGCACTCGCCGTCATCGCCGTATTCGCCTTCGCACCGGCCGCCAACGCGGTTGACTACGTGTCCGACTCCAAGGTGACTATCACGAGCGCGCCCATCGCCGGCGAAACCGCCGTCGTGGCCTTCGCCGCAAACGCCTTCGCTTCTGAGGAGAGCGTTCTCTACTCCGTCACGGGCGATCAGGAGGCCGCGCTCAGCGTCGTCAAGACCGCTGTCACCAAGTCACTCACCAAGACTGCGGAACTCAACGGTTCCTCGTTCGTCAACGTGGTAATTCCCAGCAACGCAACCGGAGACTACACGGTCACCGCTAAGTCCGCGACGCAGGCCTACACCGTCACCCTGGACATCGTTGCCGCTTCAACGAATGCCGCCGACAAGGGCCTCGCCTCCACCGGCTTCAACACTCCGGTCCTCGTCATCTGGGGTGCCGTTGGCGTTCTCGTTCTCGGCCTCGCACTCGTTCTCGTGCGCGTCTCGGTTCGTCGTCAGCACGCTGCTGCGTAATTAGCTTTCTCGAGTAGCCTCCGGGCCGCTCACCGAAACGCCTCGATCACCCTTCGGTGTTGGGGCGTTTCGCGTATCCCCGAGCCCGCCCGCAAGGGCGAAAGTGCGTGGCGCGTGCCTGTGTTCTGTACCGCGCAGCCTGCGCCCAGTGCCAGGTCGGCCCGGTACGCAGTGCCGGTAAATCTGGGACACGCCGTGCTGACCCGAGGCCGGGCCCGGAGGGTCGCCAATTTCCGGCGTTAGCCACTCGACTCGCCAGCGGTCCCGTCGCGTGTCGAGAGCTCAAAGGCTGGGGACCTCAGTGCTTCAAAGCTGAGAGGCTCAGAAACCCAGCAGTGCCGGCACAATGACGAGCCCGTTGAACGTCACGTGCGCCACGATTGCGCCGCCGATTCGTGCGGTTGCCAGCGCGAGCGAGGCCGCGGCGAGCCCAAAAATCAAAGTCGAGACTCCGACCACGACCACGGTCGAAGTATTTCCCGGGTCGATTGTCACGAGGTGCATGAGCGCAAACGTCAGCCCGCTCACTCCGACCGCGATTGGCCCGGCCCAGCGCGCGGCGCCGAGCGTTGTAACCTGCCGGTATACGCCGCGCAGCACGAGCCCGCGAAAGAACAGTTCCTCCACGAACGGAGCCAGCAGCACCGGGGCCAGCAATGCGCTGAACAGCCACCAGCCGTCGTGCACGGTCTCGCCGAAGGTGGCGCCGGCAGTTCCGATGCTGCCGTAGCCCAAGATCTCGATCAGGCTCGCCACTGTGCGAGCCAGCAAACCGACCCCGAGCCCCCAGACCAGGTCGATCGGCCGAATCGACAGCCGCAGCAGGCTTTTTCCAGAGCGGATGCCGTTCCCCGCGTCGTCGTCGACAGATCCAGCATGAGCACAGTCAGGAGCACGGTCAGGAGCACGGTCGCTACCCAGCGCCAGGTTTGAAACCGAACCGGCAGCAGCCGAGTCTCCACCAGATACCGAGTCGGGGCTAGTCAGAACCGAGCTTGATCCAGCGCCGCTCACCCCAGCAGTCGCAGCCGAGCCGTGAAGAATCGCCGCACCCGGCCCATCAAGCGACGAGCCCCAGCCGCCGCGCGCCACACCACCCCCGGCCACCCCAATCGCCACCAACAGAGGCACCCACACGCACAGATAGCCCAATAAATTGGCCACATTCGCGTCCCCAAACGACGTGGAATTAGCCGATTCCAGCAGCACAATGGCCACCACAAGACCGAAGCCCGTCGGCATGAGAACGTTCACGGACTGTCGCGCAACCACTTTCCCCATAAATCCCAATCTACCGGCACCCACCGCCGGTCGGCACGAGCCCCAAAGTTCGGTACCCTCAGAAGAGGGGAACCGCGCATTCGTGCGGTGAAGTACGGGTTGTATTCCTCGACATGAGGGGATCACCCAAGCATGGAACTTCGCGACTACATTCGCATTCTGCGCAAGAGCTGGGTACTCATCGTGCTGTGCACGCTGGTAGCCGTTGGCGCGGCATCCACTTATTCAATTCTGCAGACGCCGCAGTACAGCGCCACGTCCAAGGTGGTCACCCTGACGCAGTCCAGCGGGTCCACTGCCGACCTCGCCCAGGGCAACAACTTCTCGGTCGCGCGCGTCAAGACCTATGCCGAGCTCGCGACCACCCCGATCGTGTTGCTGCCCGTCATCGCCAGCCTCGATCTGGGCATAACCGCCGCCGAGCTGGCTAAGAAGGTTGCCGCCGCCGCGCAGCTCGAAACCTCGATCATCGACGTCACCGTCACCGACACCGACCCGGTTCGGGCCGCCGACACGGCCAACGCCATTTCGAACAGCCTTACCCTCGTCGTCGAAGAGATTGAAACTCCCGACATAGCTGACGCGACCTCGCCGGTCAAGCTCACCCTCACGCAGGAAGCGACGGTTCCGATCGCGCCGGTCAGTCCCAACGTGCCGCTCAACATCGCCCTCGGAGCGCTCGTGGGGCTGGCCCTCGGCATCGGCATCGCAGTGCTGCGCGAAACCCTCGAGACGCGCATCCGCAATACCCACGACGTTGAGCTGCTCACTGACCTGCCTATTCTCGGCGGCATCGTCTTCGACCCCAAGGCCAAGGAACGACCTCTCATCGTGCACGTCGACCCACGCAGCCCCCGCGCCGAATCGTTCCGCACCCTGCGCACCAACCTGCAGTATCTCGACGTGGGGCGGGTCGACCGTTCCTTCGTCATCACCTCCTCGATCGAGAGTGAGGGAAAGAGCACGACGGGCGCCAACCTCGCCATCGCCCTGGCCGACGCCGGATCGCGCGTGCTGCTCGTCGACGCCGACCTGCGCCGCCCCAAGGTCGCCGACTACATGGACGTGGAGGGCGCTGTCGGCCTCACCGACGTTCTCATCGGCCGCGCCGACCTGGCCGACGTCATTCAGCCCTGGGGTAAGGCGCAGCTGTTCGTGCTGCCGGCCGGCCATGTGCCGCCTAACCCGAGTGAACTGCTTGGTTCCACCCGTATGACGCAGCTCATCAACGAGTTCAACCGGGCCTTCGACGTGGTCATCTTCGACGCACCGCCCCTTTTGCCGGTAACAGATGCCGCCATCCTCGCCAAAAATGTGGGTGGCGCCCTCATCGTTGTGGCGGCCGGCCGCACGCACAAGAACCAGCTCACCGGAGCCATCGCCGCTTTGAACAATGTCGGGGCGCCGATCTCCGGGCTCGTGCTGACCATGCTCCCCACCAGCGGACCGGACGCCTACGGCTACGGCCATTACGGCTATGGCTACAGCTACGGCGACCCCGAGGCCATCACGCCCTCGATTCCCGCCGAGCCGGCCCGCGCCCGTGGCACACGCGCCAAGGCTTAGCCAGCCAGCCAGCCAGCCAGTCAGCCCGATCTAACGCGGCTACAAAATGCTGCCATTTCTCGAATCGAATCTCAAGGCCGTGCGCGAACTGGCCGTCGTCGTCGACGATGTCGCGCAGAACCCCGCTGGCCACGCTGGCCGGCACCCTCGACCTGAACGCGTTCAAGCCCGTCGACGAATCGATCGCCCTGCAACCCCTGCTCGACGTGCAGCCGCCAGTCAAGCAGGCCAACGTAGCCCTGGCCCGCGCCGCACAAGATGTCACTGCGATCGACATCGATACCGACAACGTACTCGCCGTGGTACGTGACGCCGTCACCCGGCTGCAAACCGTCGCCGAGCAGACCGCGAGCAGCCTGAACGTCATGGACCGCGCCGTCACCCTGCTGCCGGCCATGCTCGGCACGGCGCCGTTCACCGGTGATCTCGAACTGCGCAGCACACCGTTAATCGCGCTGCACGAGACCGATTCGCTCGACCTCAGCTGTGAGCGTCGACTACGCCCCGGGCTCGCGATTCACTGTGCGGGCGCTAACCGGATGGTGCACTCTGCTTGAATAGGGCAATGTCTTCGTCCCGTTCCGCGCACGCCGCACCCGTGAAAAAGCCAAAGAAGGCACGAACCATCGTCGGGCTGGTCGTGCTCGGGCTGCTCGTGTTCGTCGTGGCGGCCACCGCCTGGGTCGGCATTCGCGGTCTGCAGGCCAAGGACGCCCTCGAGGCTGCCGTGCCGCTCGCATCGGCCATCCAAGACCAAATCTTGGCCGGTGACGGTGACCAAGCTGCCAAGACCGCCGCCGACGTTGCCGAATTCGCGGCAACAGCGCGGTCGCGCACGAGCGACCCGATCTGGCGCGGCTATGAATTGCTGCCGTTTCTCGGACCGAATCTCAAGGCCGTGCGTGAACTCTCTACCGTCGTCGATGATGTCGCGCAGAACGCCGTCACCCCGCTGGCCACGCTGGCCGGCACTCTCGACCTGAACGCATTCAAGCCCGTCGACGGATCGATCGCCCTGCAACCCCTGCTCGACGCGCAGCCGCCAGTCAAGCAGGCCAATGCCGCTCTGGCCCGCGCCACAGAAGACGTTAATGCCATCAACACCGACGGTGTGCACGACGCCGTGCGCGACGCCGTCACCCGATTGCAAACCGTTGCCGACGACACCGCGGTCACACTCGACGTCATGGACCGCGCCGTCACCTTGCTGCCAGCCATGCTCGGCGCGACCGAACCGCGCGATTACATTCTGCTGTTTCAGAACCCCGCCGAGCTGCGCTCCACCGGCGGCATTCCCGGCGCGCTCGCCCTGCTGCACACCGACAACGGAAGCATCGAACTCACCCAACAGGCCAGCTCGAGCTCCTTTCCGCAGTACGAAGCCCCCGTGCTGCCGCTGAGCGACGCCACCCGGTCCATCTACGGTGACATCACCGGCGAATTCATTCAAAACGTCACGATGACCCCAGACTTCGCAGAGACCGGGGCGCTCGCCCGCGAAATGTGGCGCCTCGAATTCGGCCTCGAAGCCACCGGCGTGCTCTCGGTCGACCCGGTTGCGCTGAGCTACCTGCTCGATGCCACCGGCCCGATCACCCTCGCCACCGGCGACGAGCTGACCGCCGACAACGCGGTACAGCTTCTGCTGAGCGACGTGTACGCGCGCTATGAGGTGCCGGCCCAGCAGGACGCCTTCTTCGCGGTCGCGGCGGGCGCCGTGTTTGACGCCGTGAAGAGCGGCCGCGCCGACCCGACCAAGCTCATCGCCGCGCTCGCCCGCGCCGGAGCTGAACATCGCGTGCTGATCTGGAACGCCGATGAGGCCGAGCAGACCGTTCTTGCCGGCACTACCCTGGCCGGCGCCCGACCGGTCAGCGACGACCAGACCAACCGGTTCGGCCTCTTTCTCAACGACGGTACCGGCGCCAAAATGGACCTCTACCTCGACGTCGCCACCGCCCTCGGCCAGCAGACCTGCCGTAAAGACCTGCGCCCGCAGTACGCGCTCGAGGTCACCCTCAGCAATACCGCACCAGCGGATGCCGCCACCAGCCTCCCCGCGTATGTCACCGGCGGCGGCGCGTACGACGTGCCCCTCGGCAGCATCAAGACCGTGGTTTCGGCGTACGGCACCCCCGAGTTGCAAAACCTCGGCCTCACCCGTGACGGTGCAGAGGCCCCGTACCATCCGGCCACCGATGCCACCTATCCGGTGAGCACGATCGCGATCGAACTGGCGCCCGGCGAAAGTACCGTGCTGCGCTTCAACTGGCTCGGCCCGGAGCCGTTCAGCGGCGAGCTCGAGCTGCGCAGTACGCCACTGATCGCGTTGCACGACACATCATCACTAGACTTCAAGTGCTAAGGGTTCGCCCGCAGCGATCAGGCCACACAATGCACTCCGGGGGATTTACCTTGCTTAGAAAACTTCTTGCCACGCTCGCGCTCGTTGGTGTCGCCGTTTTGGGCGGCCCGGTTGCCGCCCACGCTGCCGGCTATGTGGCCGCCGATCTCATCACCATCTCCGGCAGCCAGACCGCCGGCAGCACGGTCAGCGTCGTGTTTGACGACGGCGCCTTCACCGACAGCGAACAGGTTTCTCTCGCGGTCTCCGGTGAAGGTTCGGCCACCCTGGCTGCACTGCAGGCTGCAACCGTCAACGCCAAAAAGACCGCTACGAGCGCCGGCGCCCTCGACCTCACCGTCACCCTGCCGAGCGACGCGACCGGCTCCTACACACTCACCGCTATCGGACGCAACTCGCAAAACATCGGCACCGTCACGTTCACGGTCGTCGCCGCCGACGGAACCGGCCTCGCCACCGCGGGATTAGACGTTCCGATCGCCCTCATCTACAGCGCTGCCGGCGCCCTGCTGCTCGGCCTGGCCCTCGTCATCACCCTGCGCGTTACCCTGCGTCGCCGCGCCGCCACTGCCTGATTTGACTGCCGGTCCCCTGATCGCGGGCCGCGTACTCCACCAAATGCACCAACCACCTGTGGCAAGCTAAGTGCTGGCAACTTTGTATCGCAACGAAAGGTAGCAGCGTGGAACTCCGCGACTACATCCGCATTCTGCAAAAGAGTTGGATGCTCATCGTGGCGCTGACCCTCGTGGCCGTCGCCGCGGCATCCGTTTTCTCGATTCTGAAAACACCGACCTACAGCGCAACCAGCAAGGTGTTCGTATCGATTCAGTCCAGCGGCAGCGCGAGCGATCTCGTGCAGGGCGCGAGCTTCACGGTGGCTCGGGTCAAAACCTACTCCGGTATCGCCATCACACCGCTGGTGCTGCTGCCGGTCATCGAGACCCTCCAGCTCGACCAGACGCCAGCCAAACTGGCCAAGAATATCGAGGTATCGGCAACCCTCGACACCTCGATCATCGGCATTGTCGTCACCGACGCCGACCCGCGCCGCGCCGCGGACATCGCCAACGCGGTCTCCGAGAGCCTCGCCGTTGGCGTGCAGCAGATCGAGCAGCGTGACGCGGTCACCGGGGGCCCCTCCGTGAAACTCACCCGGGTGCAGGTGGCGAGCGTGCCGTCGGTGCCGGTGTCCCCCAACGTGCCCCTCAATATCGCCCTCGGTGCGCTCGTGGGACTCGCCCTCGGCGTTGGCCTGGCGGTGCTGCGCGAAACGCTCGACACTCGCATCCGCAGTCAGCGCGATGTGGAACAGATCACCGAGCTGCCCATCATTGGCGGCATCGTTTTCGATCCGCAGGCCTCCGAGCGGCCCCTCATCGTGCACGCCGACCCGCGCAGCCCGCGCGCTGAGTCCTTTCGGACCCTGCGCACCAACCTGCAGTACCTCGACGTGGAGCGCCTGGACCGCTCCTTCGTGGTCACCTCCTCGATCGGCAGCGAGGGCAAGAGCACTACAAGCGCCAACCTGGCTATTTCACTAGCGGATGCCGGCACTCGCGTTCTGCTCGTCGACGCCGACCTGCGCAAACCCCGCGTCGCCGAATATATGAACATCGAGGGCGGTGTCGGCCTCACCGACGTGCTCGTCGGCCGCGCCGAACTCGAGGATGTCATTCAGCCCTGGGGCCGTGGCCAGCTGTTCGTGCTGCCCGCCGGGCACATTCCGCCGAACCCGAGCGAGCTGCTCGGGTCGTCGCGCATGGCGCAAATCATCGAGGACTTCAACCGCACCTTCGACGTGGTCATCTTCGACTGCCCGCCGCTGCTTCCGGTAACGGATGCCGCGATCCTCGCCAAGAGCGTCGGCGGCGCCATTCTCATCGTCGCCGCCGGCCGCACCCAGAAGAACCAGCTCACCGGGGCCATCGCAGCGCTCGACAAGGTCGGCGCTCCGATCAGCGGGGTCGTCATGACGATGCTGCCGACCAAGGGACCGGATGCCTACGGTTACGGCCACTACGGCCAGTACGGTTATGGACACACCTACGGCGATACCGGTCCGACCCCCGAGGTCATCGCTCCCGCCTACTCCCGCCGATCGAGGGCCCGAACATGACGGCCCCCCGCATTCTCATCGTCTGCACCGGAAACATTTGCCGGTCGCCGTTGGGCGAGCAGCTGCTGCGTGAAAACCTGCGCAGTGCCGGTATCGACGCCGTGGTCACGAGCGCCGGAACCCACGCCATGACGGGTAGTGCGATGACGCCCGAGGCTGCCGCTCTGTCGACGCAATACGGCGCGTCAAACACCCCGCACGTCGCACGGCAGGTCACCGAGAAGCTCATTGCCGACGCCGACCTCGTGCTCACCGCCACCCGCGATCACCGTCGCGATGTCGTCACTCTGTTGCCCAAAGCCACCCGCTACACCTTCACGCTTAATCAGTTCGCCCGCCTGGTGGCCCCGGCCGATGCCGATGCCGCCCATCCGCTGGCCGAGCCTGCCGAGACCGCAATCCCGGTGTCGAAACCCACCTCGGCCACCCGGCCACCCCTCGATTTCTCCGCCTTCATCGCGTCCGTCGCCTCGACCCGCGGACTCCACCCCTCGCCCAACCCGCCGACCCTGGACGACGTCGAGGACCCCTACCGCCAGCCGGCGGCCGTCTACGACCGCGCCGCCGCCGCGATCAACGCCTCCGTCGCCACGATCACCGCCGCCCTGATCGCGGCGGGAGCCTGATGACCCAGCAGCCCCGCCGGCGTCGCATCATCGCCTTCTCCGCTATCGCACTCTTCCTTCTCATCGACGCCGTGCTCATCACGAGCGCACTCACGTCGACCTCGGTCGACGCTGCCGTCGACGCATCTTCGAAGCCGGCCGCTACGGCATCCGCTTTTCCTGTGCCGAGTATCACCCCGACAGCCTCGCCAACAGCCGCACCAGCAGTGATGCCCGTGGCGGCCACCCGTCTGCTCTCCGCGGTGTCGGCCACCGCCGCCTGGCGGGCCAGCGCCGGACCCTGTGCGACACCGGCCGCACCCGAACTCAGCACCGACTCCGGAACCAGCTGGAACGCCACCGACGCCACCGGCCGCTCCGGAGTCACCGCCCTGCAATCCATCGCAGCCCAGAGCGAATCGGTCGCCGAGTTCATCGGCCTCGATGAAGACTGCGCCCCGCAGTTCATCAAGACCTTCGTCGCCGGAGATAACTACGCCAGCTACCCCGACGAGCTCGTCGACACGTGGTACGTCGACCCGGCCGACCGCGCCGCCGTGCACGGGCCCGATGGCCTCGCCGCGGCGCCGTGCGACGCGGTTGTCGCCCTCGCTGCAAGCACGGCCGACGCTGACTCCGCCGCCGTTCTCTGCGCCGACGCACGCATCTTCGCCACAACGGAGGCCGCCGCCTCCTGGTCAGCGCCCCTGACCGTTCCCGGAGTGCTCACCCTCACCGCGAGCGACCTGGGTTACATCGCCCTGGCCGCGGGGCACCCGGCCGCCTCGGTCGCGTGCCTCGGTCTCAGCGTCGTCAATGTCAGCGTCATCGATGTCAGCGTGATCGATCCTGCCGCCGAGCCCGCTGCGCTGAGCGCGAGTACCACGGGCTGCTACGCCACTGACGAAGCGCCCGCCGAGCTGGCCGCAAACATCGCTGTCGCATCCGCTGAGAACACCCTCTGGCTCTGGATCGGCGACCTCACCCTGCGTTCCACCGACGCCGGTCAATCCTGGCTCTAGTTTCACCGACGCTGGCCGGTCATAGTTCTCGCCCCGCCACCCGCCGTTCAGCCCCGCTTCTTGCATCGCCACCCGCCGAACAACTGCGAAGATTCCCGCTCGACAACGTTCGAAAAATCGCTGTGGCGACCCCACGGTCTCCGAATCTCCGCACCGTCATGAACGGGGCCTCGAGTATGCGCGCGCCCACTTCTCCACAGTTCAAAGAATCCGCAGCACACCCCTGCCAGCTGGACTAGTCTCACTTCATGGACGACAACGTCTCGTGGCTGTTCCAGAAGCAAGATGTGGAGCGTCCGCGCCTCTGCCCGCAGTGCGGGGACGCCATGGAGGTCGCCTGGCACGGTGACGGCTACGACTACGGCTGCACGAACCTCGGCTGCACGCAGCTCTACTTCGGTCCTCCCTATTCTGAGGCCGAGCTGGCCAGCGATGCTCCGCTCGAGCTGGGCCCGCCCAATTGTCCTCGCTGCCTCATGCGCATGGAGGCCGTTCCCGACGAAGAGACCTGGCGGTTCGTCTGTCTCCAAAACGGATGCGACGGCACCTGGCCGCCCCGCAACTCTCGTTGATCGGAAGCGCTGTCAGGTAGCAACTGGGTTGGCGGCCCATTTCGCGAACACGGTCACGTCATCAGTTACGGTTGCCGTGAAATCGAACGGCACAGTCAGTGCGGCATCCCGATACCAGCCACAGAACACAACGTTCGCAGCCTCCGGGTCAACAGGTTGGCCGGGAGAATTGCCGGCCACGAGCCGTTGCTCGCCGGTTGTGCCGTGTCCGTTTAATTCGAAGGAAACGATCGGATCGATCACGCTGTCATAACCCAGCCAGGTCGGTGAGGTGAACCCTCCCTCTACTCCGAATTGCGACAAGTAATGCACGACCAGACCGCATTCGGCATCGAAAGTCGGTGTGTCGGAAGTGAGTGATCGATGGATCGACGGCGCAGCACCAGCGAACGTGGCCGAGGTGAGTGGCGCGCCGGAGAACGCACCTCGTCCAATGGTGGTCATCGATGCCGGAATGGAGATGGATGTCAGCTCGGTCTGTTCAAACGCATACGCGCCAATCTCGGTGAGTCCTTCCCGCAGCTTGACCGACGTGAGGGGATTACTAGCAAATGCGCCATCGTTGACAGTCGTGACCGACTCTGGGATATCGACTGTCGTCAGGGCATTCCCGGCGAACGCGCCCTGCCCAATGTTGGTCAGTGTGTTCGCGAACACTATGGTCGTCAGATTGTCATTGACGAAGCACCAGCTACCGATGCTCGTCACGTTCTCGCCGATCGAGACCGAGTCCAAAACAATCGAACTGAAGAATTCATCAGCGACGGCGGTCACGAGATACTCGTCGACGCCGTTCGACACCGTCTCGGGCACGACAACCGTCGAGGGGCCGTTATAGCCGACGGCAGTCACCGTGCCGTCCTCCGTGCCATACGCATAGGTGATGCCGTTGTGCGCGGTGAAAAACGCTCCGGCTGTCGGCGCGCCATGAGACGTGACTGGCAGGCCCACAAAGGATGCCGCCGTCACCCCCGACGGAATTTCTGGCGGAGAAGAACAAGCTGTAGACACGGTGTCCTCCCAGTAGTTGACTTCGACTGCTCGCACAGCGGCTGGTTTCCGCGGTCAGAAGCACCGCGGCAGACGCCGAATTTTGATTCTACTTCGTGATGTACACGTGTGTTGGTGGTGGCAACACTGAGATTCATCGGCGAAACGCTGGGTTCTCTGTAGGCCACTTCGATCGGCTACTGGGTGGCTGCTTAACCAACGGTGCCCCGGGGCCTCGCTGGTCGAGACTCGCTAGTTCAGCGATCTCAATCGCTTACAAGCTCGCCGTCGTGGGGCCGTGATCTTCGACCACATGCGGGCCCGAGTGCGTCCCATTCTCGCGTGGGTGGGATTGCTCGGCATCATCATCTTCGCCGGCACGCTGATTCGGCCATCGTCGCCCGTGTACTCTGAGCCTCGAGACCCGTCTACTCGCCTGACTCAGCGACCGGCAGTCGTCGATGCTGCACTGCCTCATAGGTGCGGCGCAACGCCTCGGTCACGTCGTCGTACATAGACTGCGCTATGCGCACAAACAGAAAGTCCACCAGGGCCAGCTGCGCAATGCGGCTCGACATGGCGCCCGACCGGTATCGGTTCTCCCGTGCCTGCGTGGTCAGTAGAAAGTCGCAGTGGGCCGCGAGCGGCGAATCTGGAAAGTTCGTCACGCCCACGGTTGTCGCCCCGGCCAGGCGTGCCACCTCGAGCGCATGATTCGTCTCGAAGGTCAGCCCGGAGTGCGAGATGGCAATGGCGACTCCGCCGGGTTTCTGTAGGGCGGCTGAGGCCACGGCCAGGTGCGTGTCGGCAAAGTACGTGGCGGACAAACCGATGCGGTAGAGCTTCTGCTGCAGGTCTTGGGCGGTGAGTCCGCTGGAACCGAACCCGTAAATGTCGATGCGCCCCGCCCCCGCAATCGCGCCGACGGCACGGTCCAGGGTGACCAGGTCAAGGGACTTGGCCGTTTCTTCGATCGCTAGAACCTCTTGGTAGGCGATTTTCGCCACGACCTCTTCGGCGCAATCGGTGCGGCCGATCTCGCCGTCGGCGACCGCGAAACGATCGCGCTCCGATTGCTCCCGGCTGGCGGCAGCAGCGACTTCCACCCGAAACTCGCGAAATCCGGCGAAGCCGAGCTTTTGGCAGAACCGCGCGACCGTTCCCGCCGAGGTGTCGCAGATACTCGCCAGCTGGCTGATGGTGCGATCCACCACGAGCAGCGGGTCATCGATGACGGCGCGGGCGATGCGTGACTCGGCGGCGCTCAGCCCGGGGAGGGCCTGGCGCAGCGTAAGGAGGGCGTTAGCCATGCGGGGTTCCTTCAGTAACGGCAGCCCGAAGATTGCCCCGGTGCTGCTCCAACACGACATCCGCCGTCATCGCATCCAGCCCGGTCAAGATCATCAGAATCGCCACCTTGACCGAGCCGTGGGCTGCGGTGAGCGCCTCGACGGCAATGGCCGGTTCCGCATCCGTTGCCAGAATAACGGTTCGTTCGGCCCGTGCACGCAGCTTCTCGTTGGTGGCCCTCAGATCTACCATGAGGTTGCGATAGGTCTTGCCCAGCCGAACCATGGTGATGGTGCTGAGCATATTGAGCACCATCTTCTGCGCGGTGCCGGCCTTCAGCCGTGTCGACCCGGTGAGAATCTCCGGCCCGACGACCACATCGATGGCGACGTCACCGGCGCGGCTGAGCGGCGAGTTGGCATTGCAGGCGAGTCCGACGGTGAACGCGCCCAGACTCCGCGCATAGGCGAGTGCCCCGAGCACGTAGGGTGTGCGACCGGATGCCGAGATCCCCACGACCGCATCATGGCCGCCCAAATTGAGCGCCTGCAGATCGGCGGCGCCGGCGGCGAAGTCGTCTTCCGCGTTCTCAACCGCCGTCTGGATCGCCCCCGGCCCACCAGCGATCAGCCCGACGACCAAGGCCGGGTCGGTGCCAAAAGTCGGCGGAATCTCGCTCGCGTCGAGAATTCCGAGCCGACCGGCCGTGCCCGCTCCGATGTAGAGCAGGCGTCCACCGGCCCTGAGCTGGTCGACGATGCCGTCGACCGCCGCCGCGATCGACGTGCGAGCGACGCCGACCGCGCTGGCCACGGTCGCATCCTCGCGGTTCATCGCCGCGACCAGCTCAGCGGTCGTGAGCAGGTCGAGGTCGGGGTAGTTGGTGTTCACCCGCTCGGTCGACAGCGTCGCGAGCACGTCTCGCAGGGCCGCGTCGGGCGAGAGCGCGCCGGGGGAGGCCGCGGAGCCGACGGAAACGGGCAGATTAACCACGAATGGTCCTCTCTTCGTGCAGTAGATCGCGGCGGCCGGCGATGAGCGCGGCCCCGCTGAGTGCGTCCCCGAGAGGAGGGACCAGCGTCAGCCCAGAAGCCAAACGCTCAAGAAAGTAGGGGTGGGCGGTGAGGCCGCCGACGGCGCAGACGCTCAAGGAGCCGGCCGCCGCGCAGCTTGCAGCCAGCAACTGGCAGGCCTCCTCGACTATGGCCATCGCCACGGCGTCGCCGGCCGAGGCGAAGTTCAGCACGACCGGAGCAAAAGAGGCCAGGGTGCGAGCGGGAGTGCCGGCGGCGCTCACCCAGCCGGGGAGGGCCTCAACGCTGCCGGCCAGGCGCGCCGCCTCGCCGGTGAGGAGGGTCGCCGGCCCGCGGCCGTCATGGGCGCGCAGGACGGCGCGCAGACCCTGCTGCCCGATCCAGCGGCCGCTGCCGTCGTCGCCGAGCCACGGGCCGTTCCCATCTACCTGCCGAACGCCCTGCGCGTCGACCGAGAACACGACGGCGCCGGTGCCCGCAATGAGCACGGTTCCCGGCCCGCCGTCGAAGGCGCCGAGGTGTGCGGCGAGCCCGTCCGAGATCATGGCCACTGGCACGCCAAAGCGCTCGCGCACTAGCCAGAGCAATCGCCGAGCCGCCTCAGGCGCAGCTTCCACCCCGGCAGCGCCGACCCCGAACTGCGAGATACCAGCGAGGCCGGCGCCGAGACCAGCACCGAGACCAGCGACGGCCCCAAGAATGGCCCGAAAAGCCAGGTCGACACCGTCATCGTCGGCGAGGCCGGGAGCCCCCGCACCGTCGAACGCGCTGACCACGACCGAGCCGGTGCTCACACGAACGCGGCACGAGGTCTTGCCGAGGTCCACGGCCAGGGTCGTCGACGCCGCGTTCACGAGGGCACCCGCGCACCGGCGAGTGACGAGCCGGCAGGCACGATGGCCGAACCAACAACGGTCAGCCCGCGAATTCCGGTCAGGCGCGGCGCGAAGACAACGGGGTCTGGCCCAAAGACCAGCTGCCCGGCCAGCCGAGCCTGTCCGGGCGTGGTTCCTGGCAGGGTGCACGGCACACCGTGCCAGGTGAGAAAACCGAGCAGGGCAAAGAGCAGCGACTCCTTGACGCCCGCTTCGATGCCGACGGTGTCGCTGGCAACGAGGGTGACGGCATCCGCTTGCAGCAGCGAACGCAGCAGGGCCAGCAGAGTGGCGTTGTGTACGCCTCCGCCAGACACGATGACGCGCTCGGGCAGCACCGGGCACTCCGCGCGCAGGCTGGCGACGATGGTCTCGGCCGTGAGCCGCGTCAGCGTCGCGACCAGATCGGCCAGCAGCGGGGGAGTGCTCCCGGTAACGGCATCGACCATCGCGAGGCCGAACGTCTCCCGGCCGGTTGATTTCGGGGCGGGCCGCTCAAAAAACGCATGCCCCAGAAACTCCCGCAGCAGGCCAGCGTCGATCGTGCCCGCCGCCGCCAACTGCCCGCCGTCGTCGAAGGCCGTGGCGCCGTCGGTGGCGCGGAACACCACCGCGTCTACGAGCGTGTTGGCCGGGCCGGTGTCCCAGGCCCGCACGCTGCCGTCGGGGCCGACGACCGAGAGGTTGGCGATTCCGCCGAGGTTGAGGGTGGCCTGCGGCCGCCCGCTGGCGGCGGCGCACTCACCCAGCCAGGCCGCATCGAACACACCCATGAACGGAGCGCCGTCGCCGCCGGCGGCAATGTCGGCCGCGCGCAGGTTGCACAGCACGGGGGCCCGCGTCGCCTCGGCGATCCAGCTGGCTTCCCCGAGTTGCAGGGTTCCACGAGCCCGCCCATCGCTCACCCAGTGATGCACGGTTTGCCCGTGCGAGACTACGAGGTCGACTGTGACGCCGAGGGAGTCGAGCGCTGAGCGGGCTGCTGCGGCGAATTCTTGTCCGAGCAGGGTGTCGAGCTGGCCTATCTCTTCGGCCGTCACCGGGGAGTTCAACGCGGCCGCAAGAATACGCTCCCGCAAGGCCGGCGGCCACGGAACCGTGCGTGCGAGCACGCAACGCAGAGTCAGCCACGGCTCCGGAACATTTGCCTCGGCCTGCACATCGACGATGGCCACGTCGATGCCGTCAGCCGACGTTCCCGACTGCAGCGCCAGAACCCTCATCGCGCGCCACCGCTCAGCAGATCCCGCACGACCTGCGCCGTGACCCGGGAGGCGGCCAGCGCGTCAATCCCGGCCCACGCCCCCGGCTCGGGCGCGGCAAGCCCGGCATTCACCACGACAGCAGTTGAGCGCATGGCGACAATCGCCTCGACAGCATCGCGTTGCGCACCCGGCGTGGCGATGCGATCGGCGAGCACGACCACGCCGGCGTCGGCGCCAATCGAGATCGCGGCGGCGCGGGCGGCGCTCGCCGACGGCCCAGGAGTCAGCCGCTCAATGTCGAATGACGCAGCGAGCTCCTGCGAGAACGGGTCGAACATCGACGACACCGCGAGGGACGGGCGCGCACGCACATCCAGAATGCCCAGCGAGCGTTGCGGCAGCTGCACGGCGCCGCGCACCGTGATCGCCGCCCGCACGATCGACGCCGAACCCGAAGCCGCAACAGAGTCAGTCGGCGAACCTCCCAGCCCAGCCCCCAACCGCGCAACCGACGCCCCGGCCAGCTCTAACACGTCTACCCCGAGAACGCCGTCTGCCACCGCCGCGAGCAGTGCGTTGCGAATCTGTAGGTAGTCGACGAGGTCTTGCCCGGCCCCGCCGACATTCGCCGGGTTGCCGATGCACAGCAGTTCTGCGCCCGCCAGCAACGCCTGCACCGCGCCTGGGCCCGCCCCAACGGTCTCGCGAATTGCGGCCATATCCAACGCGTCGGTCACGATGGTTCCGGTAAACCCGGTGGATCGCAAGCTAGAAAGCACCCGCGGGTTCAGGGTCGCCGGCGCTGAACCCTGGTCGGGCACCACGATGTGCGCCGTCATGACGGCGCGCACGCCCGCCTGCACCGCTGCCAGAAACGGCGGCAGGTGCACACGCTTTACCTCGGACCACGACAAATCGAGCCGCGGCAGCGCGAGGTGTGAGTCGGTGTGGGTGTCGCCGTGCCCCGGAAAATGCTTGACGCAGGCGGCAACCCCGGCCCCCTGCAACCCGTCGATCATCGCGGCTACGTGCCGGCTGACCAGTTCGGTCGACGACCCGAACGATCGCACGCCAATCACCGGGTTCGCAAGCTGGGTGGTGACATCGGCCACCGGTCCGAGCACCACGTTCACGCCCGCAGCCAGGGCCGCCGCGCCAATCGCCCGGCCGGCCGATCGGGTCGCTGCGAGGTCGTCGACCCGGCCCAGCTGGGCGTGACCCGGGTGCGGCGATCCGCGAAAAGCATTGAGCCGGGTGACGTTGCCACCCTCTTCGTCGCTGCCAATCAGCAGATCAGAGCGGATGCCGCGCAGCTGCGCCGACAGCCTGGCCGGCTGGTCGGCATCTGCTTGGTCGATGTTTTGGGCGAAGTAGACGACACCAGCGAGGCCGTCATCCAAGGCGTGGGCCAGCCACGACGGCACCGCGGTACCGAGAAAACCAGGCCACAGCACCGCGTTGACCAGCCGCAGCAGGCCGGGGTCAGAGACGCTCATCCCTTGACCGCCCCGGCGACCAGCCCGCCACTGAGGCGGCCCTGCACCAGAATGAAGAAGATCATGACCGGAATGGTGATGATGGTCGAGGCGGCCATCACCGGCCCCCAGTCGTTGGAGTGCACGCCGAAGAACTGTTTGAGCCCAATGGCGACGGTGTACTTGTCGGCCGCGCCGCCCAGCAGGGTCATGGCGAAGATGAACTCGTTCCAGGCCACGATGAACGAGAAGATACTCGTGGCCACCAGCCCTGGCGCCACCAATGGCAGCAGCACCGAGCGAAACATGCGGCCCCAACTGGCGCCGTCGAGGTAGGCGGCCTCTTCGAGTTCCACCGGAACGGCGGCGACAAAGCCGCGCAGCATCCAGATGGCGAAGGGCAACGAGAAGGCGAGGTACACCACCACGAGGCCGAGCAGCGTGTTGAGCATTTGCAGGTCACGCACCTGCACGAACAGGGGAATCACGAGCGCTTCGAGCGGCACCATCTGCACGGTCAGCACCAAGATAAGCACCGCTGTACGAAATTTGAACTTGAACCTGGCCACGGCCACCGAGGCCAGCAGCGCCACGATGCCTGAGATCAGCACGGTGAAGAACGCCACGATCGCCGAGTTCTTCAGGAACAACCCGAACTGGCCTTCCTCGAACACGAAGAGGTAGTTGTCGAGGGTGAATTCCTGCGGAATGAGCGATTGCCCACCGCTGGAGGCGCGGGCGTCGAACGAGCTGGAGATCATCCAATAGGCGGGAAACAGGGTGAAGATCAGCAGTACCGCAACCAGCAGGCCCTTTCCGAGGGTGCGCGGCCCGAAAGTTCGTCTCATTCCTTCTCCTCCTTGAACAGGGTGCGCACATAGATCGCGGTGATGATCAGCAGCAGCACGGTGAGCAGCACGGCGATCGCCGCGCCGAAGCCGTACCGGTTCTGCCCGAACGATTCGACGTAGGACCAGACGCCGAGGTTGAGCACTTCACGGTTCGAGCCAGACCCTCCAGGCATCAGGTAGATCTGCGCGAAGACCTTGAAATCCCAGATGGTCGAGAGAATGATCACGACCGAGAAGACCGGTTTGAGCGTGGGGTAGATGATGGCAAAGAACCGGCGAACCGGGCCGGCGCCATCCATTTCGGCAGCTTCGAGCATCTCCTTGGGTACGCCGAGCAGCCCGGCGAGCACGGTGATGGCCACGAAGGGAAAACCGTGGTGCACAATGTTCAACGCCACGATGGCATAGAAGGTGAACGGGTTGGTGAACCAGTTGAACGACTCGTTCATGAGGCCAAGGCTCTTGAGGGTTTCGTTCACGAGGCCCTGATCGGCGTCGAAGATCCAGATCCACACGTAGGTGCCCGTGACGGCGGGCATCGCCCAGGCGACCATGACGGCGCTGCCCACGATGGTGCGCCAGACCGGGCTGAGCGAGGCCATGAGCATCGCCACGAGGGTGCCGAACACGACGGTCGCCGAGACCGACACGAGGGCGAAGCCAACGGTGTTCGGCAGAACGACGGTCCACAGGGTGGAGTTGGAGAAGATCTCGGCGTAGTTGCCGAAACCGATGTAGTTGCTGTCCCCGCTCACGATCTCGCGCAGGCCGTAGTCCTGCAGCGAGAATAAAAACACTCGAACGAGAGGCCAGAGCAGCAGCGCACCCAGCAGAATCAGCGCGGGCGTCAGCAGCAGCCACGGCCGGGCCTGGGCAATGACCAGCGCGCGGGACCGCCGTCGCGGCGGTCGGGCCGGTGCCGTGCCCTTCTTGGCCTCTCGTTCGAGCAATACGGTCACGTTTCTAGTTGCCGTTCATGATGTCGTTCATCTCGGCCGCGGCATCGGTCGTGGCTTCATCGACCGTTTTCTGGCCAGACAGAATCGACTGAATCATTGCGTTCGTGGTCTTCTTGGCCTGCACGGCGCCGAAGGTCGGGGTGACCGGCAGTGAGGCGCCACCGTCAACCATCTGCTCGGCGAACGGCTGCACGAGCGGGTCATCCGACTCGATGGTGGGCTGCAGCAGCGACTCGGTGCCGGCGAAGTAGCCGGTCTGGTCTGCCCACTGCTGGGCGAAGTCGCCGGTCGTCATGAGTTCCATAAAGTCCCAAGCGAGGTCTTTATTCTCGGAGCCCTCGAACATGCTCAGGTGAGAACCGCCGAGCACCGACGGGCTGATTCCACCGTTCTGGCCGGGAATCGCGATCGCGCCAATCTTGCCCTCGAGCTCTGGCGCCTTCTCAAGTACCGTCGCGGGGGTCCACGAGCCCGAAATGGCCATGGCTACCGTTCCCTGGGAAAAGTTGTCGAGCAGGTCGGTCTCTTTCCAGGTGGTCGCGCCAGCCGATGAGAAACCGTGCTCGGTGGCAAGACCGGTATAAAAGCGGATGCCCTCGCGCGCTTCGTCCGCGTCGAGACCGGAGACCCACTGGTCACCCTCGAGCGTCGACACCTCGCCGCCAGCGCCCCACACCCAGGGGTAGGTGAGCATTTCGGCGTCACCGGGTACTGGGAAAGGAATGAGGTCGGGGCGTTCGGCGTGAATCACCGTGGCCGCGTCGACGATCTCTTGCCAGGTGGTGGGAGCGGCAAGGCCGAGCTCGGCGAACACGTCGGTGCGGTAAATGATCGAGCGAACGCCGGCGTACCAGGGCATGCCGAAGAGGCTGCCATCGTAGGTGCCGGAATCAACGAGACCCTGCACGAGGTCGTCTTCGAGGCCGGCTTCTGCCACATAGTCGTCGATTGGCGCGAGTGCGCCGGAGTCGGCGAATTCGGCGGTCCAGGTCGTGCCGGTCTCGGCGATGTCGGGCGTGGTGCCGCCGGCGATGGCGGTGACAAACCGGTCGTGGGCGTCGGCCCACTGCACGAACTCAACGTTGAGAGTGGCGCCGGTCTTCTCGGTGAAGGCATCGCCGACGGTGTCGAAGAAGGCCTCGGTGTCGGGGTTGGTGCCCTGCATAATCCAGACGTCCAGGGTGTCGTCCGTTGGCGAATCGGTGCCACCGCCGGAGCAAGCGGTGAGGCCCAGTGCAGCGATCGCAAACATCGCAATCGGCAAATAACGCTTCTTCATGGAGTCCCCTCAAGAAAAATGTCACAAGGCCAGACAGCCTTGTCCTTGAAAATCAGTATTCATCAACCCTCAGTCAGATGCAAATTATTTTCTAACATGTCGCCCGCCTCCGGCAACCCCCGCCGATCTCACCACCCTAGAGTCGTCTTATGCCGACCAATACGCTGACCGATCCGCCGGCATCCGCTCAACTGACCGAACTCGCGCGCCGCGTCATCGCGCTCCTGCCTGAGAACGGCCGCATCCTGGTGGGAATCGCCGGCAGTCCGGGCGCCGGCAAAACCACCCTCGCCGCGCAGGTCGCCGCGAAGGTGAACGAGCTGCTCGGCACCGAAGCCTTCGCCGTGCACCTGCCCATGGACGGCTTTCATCTCGCCAACGCCACCCTCGATCACCTCGGCCGGCACGATCGCAAGGGGGCTATCGACACCTTCGACGGCTGGGGATTCGTCGCCCTGCTCCGCCGCCTCCTCGCCGAACAAGACCACACGGTCTACGCGCCAAGCTTCGACCGCAACGTCGACGAGGGTATCGCGGCCGAGATCGCCGTGCTGCCGAGCGCTCGCGTGGTCATGGTCGAGGGAAACTATCTGCTCGCCGACACCGACCCGTGGGCAGAGGTTAACACACTCCTCGTCGAATCTTGGTTCTGCGAAACCAGCGAGCCAGAGCGCCTCCGCCGCCTCGTCGACCGGCACGAGCGTCACGGCCGCAGCCCCGAGGCCGCCCTCGCCTGGGCCGAGTCCGTTGACGGCACCAACGCCCTCCTCATCGAGGCCACCCGATCCCGAGCCACCCGCATCATCTTCGGCCAATAACCCCCGCGCCGCTGGTCGTGGCGCGAGGCCACCCGCCGGTCGAGGCGCGAGGAACGAGCGATCGAAACCCGCCAACTCCGGGATCTCGATCGCTCGCAAGCTCGCAAGCTCGCGCCTCGATCGGCGAAGCCTCAGCCAGCGTCACCAACCGCGTTCGTGCACAACGCTGGAAATCGAGTTCGAAACCGTGTTTGCGAACTCCTGATCTTTAGAAGAGCCGCCGATACCCGCTGCGGCATCCGCGAACGCGCCGGCCAGGTTACTGCGAATGTGTAGTACGCGCTCCTCGGCGTAACCCTCGGCGAGCTGCAGCTTCGTGGCCACCGTGAGAAAATCGTGCAGGCCGGTGGCATCCGTTGGGTATTCGTCACCGATCTTCATGGCTGAGCGCAGCGCACCGGTCGCCGGGTATGGCGAGTGGGT
This sequence comes from Cryobacterium sp. Y62, assembly GCF_002929785.1. Lineage (NCBI taxonomy): Bacteria > Bacillati > Actinomycetota > Actinomycetes > Micrococcales > Microbacteriaceae > Cryobacterium > Cryobacterium sp. Y62. Next base: position 28,693 of record NZ_PJJK01000096.1, read on the forward strand.
CCCGAGGTCATACAGCGGGGCGAGCGTGGCACGGTATGCACGCAGCAGGATCGAAAAGTTCTTGGCGTGCGCGTCCGTGCAAGCGGCCGAAACGTTGAAAACGAGGGCGTCAAAGAACCGCTTCTGGCTTGACTCCCGATCGCTTAATGGCAGCCTGCCCAGCAGCTGCGCAATGGTGCCTACGCCCGGGCCGCCGTCCTGCTGGTACTTCAGATCCGGTGCAACGCCGAGGGCCTGACAGAGGTCTTCCTGATGCAGTCGCGCCCAGCGTCCGTCGAACTGTCGTCGGTCGTATCGGCGGGAGACGAAGACGTGATCTCCCTGATCCGTCGTCGTGAGCTCGTGGTCGGCGACGCTCTGCCCCAGAAGGCGGGCAGCGCGCATGGTTACGTACTCGTTGACGTCGTGATTGGAATACGGCGAGATAGCCGGCACATTCAGAATGTGCGTGGTCGGCGTTGTTGGTGGCGGCCAGCTCGGCCAGCTTGGTTGGGCTGTCGGTCAAAAGGCCTTGCAGAAAGGCCGTGACGACCCGTGAGGGATGCTCGCTCCTTGACAGCGGCATGGAGAGCGAAAGGGGAGTTGATGGGCTATCGAGTCGGTAACGATCGTCGTAGGTGAAGGTTGTATTGCCCCGCCTGGTCTGGGCGAGGGTGCCAACACGTTCGCCGTCGAGGAATACGTACAGTTCAGAGCTCACCGGTCATCGCCCCAGATCGGTGAAGACATCGTTCAGTACATTGTGCGGTTCTGGTTTCCGGTCACTGACGTCTACAGCGAGTTGCAAGAATTGCAGTACGCCGAAAACGCGAAAGAGCGATACGCCTACTTTGGCGGACTCGAAATTGACGAGCCATTCCCGAGAAACCTTCGCGCGGTCGGCTACGTGTTGCTGGGGGAGTCCCAAGGTCTCGCGTGCGCCAGCGCGCCAAGATCCTGTGCGGAGCGTGTAAACATTGCAACCTCCTCAGTGGACGATCATCCATAATTCAGCAAGTGCATGATCGTGCACACCCCGAATCTCGGGACCGCGGGCACCTTATTCCGGGTTGCCATCACAACCCGACTGCCGTATGCGGCGTTCCGGTTTGCGCTGCCTCGCTCCGCACCGCTGGTCGAGGCGCGAAGAAGACTGCCATCGACCAGAGCGACCCGGCCGGGGAATCGCACCCTACAAACGCCGCAGGCCCACCCGTGTATCTGGTATTTATCTGATGAACAGTGTGTGCATGAGTACAGCAACCAATACCGACCTCCTGCGCAAGCCCAAGGAAGTTCTGGCTCACATTGACGAGGGCCAGGTGCGCATCGCGCGCTGAGACGGTGATGATTTTGTGATCATGTGCGGTCACCATCTGGCCATTCTTGAAGACGGCGTTGCGCTGTCGAGTCAGCTGATCCGCGCGATCGGCCGAAACGAGGGCAACGTCACCGTGGCTCTGACCGACCTCTTTGCCTGGGCTAGCGCATTTAGCGCTGACGAACTCACCGATTACGCCGCGCAGATCGAGCGGCTGGTCTATGCGGCCAGCGAACTGGGAACGTTCGAGCGCCTGCTGCGTACGCAGCAGGAACGGAAGGAGACCGCTGTGGCTTACGCGATGGGCATGCGACCGACGGGGCCGATCGAATTCCTCACCGCGCCGGTCCGGGTTGATCGACCGTAAATGGCCGAAAAAGGAGGCATCGCCGTTCCGAGGCCGGTCAAGAATGAAGAACTTCCGGTAGCGGAAGCCACCCTCCAGATGGTGCCGCCGCCACGATTCCCGAAGGCCCATGCTCCCCGGCAACAGACACCAATCGTGGCAGTCCGACGCCTTCCCGCTGTCAACGCGACCCTGCCTGCGAAACGCCCCCTCCGCTGGTCGAGGCCAGCCTTGCATGTTGGGGGAGCAAGCGCGCGCCTCGATCGACGAGCATTCAGAGGGCTCGATACACTGAACCGAGAGTCCGACGCCGCGCCGGGACGAAGGAATAGGTTTCATGAGTCGAAAATCGCTGGTCGATGACCTGGTGGAAAGCCTCCTCGACCGGATCCTGCGGGGGGCGTTCGCGGCGCATGAGATGCTTCCTCCGGAGGCGGTTCTGGCCGAGGAAGCCGGCGTCAGCCGCCTGACGGCCCGCGAGGCGATCAAGACCCTTCAAGCACAGAAGATCCTTTCAGTCCGGCGCGGGCTCGGCACCTTTGTCAACCCATCTTCGGACTGGTCGAGCCTCGACGCGATCCTGCGCGCCGCCGCGCATGACCTGGGCAGTTCCGAGGTGCCGCTGCGGCTGCTCGAGGTGCGGCGCATGGTGGAAACCGGCTCGGCCGAACTGGCAGCGCGCAACCACCAGGACAGCGACCTCGTGTCGCTTGACGCGACGATCGCCGAAATGGAAGCCGCCTACGTGGACGGCGACCTCGACCGCCTCACCCGGAACGATCTCGCGTTCCATAACATCATCCTCGCGGCCAGTGGCAATCCCTTCGTGCCCGCTCTGATGGGACAACTCGGGCAGCTGCTCTATACGCTGCGCCGGGAAACATCCGCTTTCACTGAGGTGCAGGAACACGCCATCGCGCATCACAAAATCGTGCGTTCGGCAATTGCGAGCCGCAACCCCGATGAGGCGCGGCGCGCTATGGAAGCGCATATTCAGCAGACCTTTACGGACTACGAGCACTTCATCCAGGCGCAGTCATAACTAGACATCAGACGTCAGATATCTATTAGACTGGTGATGCGGTCCACACAGAGGTGGGCCCTCGACCGAAGGAATGGCCCTTATGAGCGACGTCACTTTTCCCACCGACCGCACCGCAGTCTTGACCGGTGCCGCCTCCGAACGCGGAATTGGCCGGGCAACGGCCGATAAGCTTGCCTCGCTCGGCTGGTCGATCGCCATTGTCGACATTGACGGCGATGCAGCGCGAGTAGCGGCCGCCGCGATTACGGCGGCTCGCGGCATCCGTGCGATCGGCGTAGCTGCCGATGTCTCGGACAAGGATTCGGTCGACGCGGCCATCACCGAAATCGAGGCAGCGATGCCGCCGATCGTGGGCCTCGTGAACCTCGCCGGCATCAGCTCGCCCACCGAATTCATGAACGAAACCGTTGAGGCCTGGGACCGCGTCTTCGCGATCAACATGCGCGGCTCGTTCCTGGTCTCCCAGCGCGTGCTCGCCGGCATGATCGAGCGCCAGCTCGGCCGCATAGTGAGCATCTCCTCCATCTCCGCCCAGCGCGGTGGCGGCACCTACTCCAAGGTCGCCTACAGTGCCTCCAAGGCTGCCATCATCGGCTTCACGCGCGCCCTGGCCCGCGAAATGGGTCAGCACAACATCACCGTGAACGCGGTGGCTCCCGGCCCGATCGACACCGATATTATGGGCGGCACACTCTCGGACGAGCGCAAAAGCGCCATGTCCGCCGATATTCTCATGGGACGCGTTGGCACCCGCGACGACGTCGCCGCGCTTATCGCCTTTCTGTTGAGTGCGGACGCCGGCTACATCACCGCAGCGACCTACGACATCAACGGCGGGCTGCAGGTTTCATGAGCCCCGCCGACGGTGTGCGGCGGCAGCTCTCCAGGGAGCTGCTGGCGGGGTTTCCCGCTGAAGTGCCCGTGCTGGCTCAGGATGTCGCGGCCGCGGTGGCCGCAACCGGTCGCGTTCTGATCGTGCTCGATGACGACCCCACAGGAACCCAGTCGGTAGCTGACCTGCCGGTACTCACCCAATGGGAGCCCGAGGACTTTCGCTGGGCACTCGGCCTCGGGGCGCGGGCGATCTATGTGCTGACCAATACGCGCAGCCTCGAACCCAGCGAGGCTGCCGAACGCAACCGCCAAGTCGTCACCAATGCGCTCGCCGCCGCCGACGGGGCCGCGCTGGCTTTCGTCAGTCGGGGGGATTCAACCCTGCGTGGTCACTTTCCGCTCGAACCCGACGTCATCGCCGAGACGCTGCGGAGCCGAGCCGGACTGCAGACCGATGGTGTGGTGATCGTTCCCGCCTTTCCCGATGCCGGGCGAGTGACCATCGGCGGGGTGCACTACATGCGATCCGCGGCCGACGAGCTCACTCCCATCGCCGATACCGAGTTCGCCCGAGACGCAACGTTCGCATTCGCGCACTCGCGTCTGGCCGACTATGTGGAAGAAAAGAGCGGCGGCCGGCTGCGGGCCTCGACTGTCATCGGCATCGACCTGGCGATTCTGCGCGCCGGCCCCAGGGCGATCGCAGCCGCGATCGAGCCTGCCACCGATGAAACTCCAATCGTCGTCGACGCTGCCACCGAAAACGACCTGCGCCTGCTGGCCCTCGGCCTTGACGAGGCAGAGCGACGCGGCAAAAGACTGATCTACCGGGTGGGCCCGCCGTTCGTGCGGGCGCGCATCGGCCAGGACGTACGCCAACCGCTCAGCGCAGCGGATGCCTTTGGCGACGCTAGCCCGGTCCGTGCGGGCGGCCTGGTCGTCGTGGGCTCGCATGTAGCCATGACCACTCGGCAGCTAGACGCCCTCACGAGCGCGCACTCGGCGGCCCAGGTGGTTGAGATTGACGTCGCCGGGCTCCTCTCGCCCGATTCGCCGGCCGACCTGGGTGTGGTTGTCGATCGTGTGGTCGACGCCCTTGCGGGCGCCGACGTCATCCTGCAGACGAGCCGGGTACTCGTGAGCTCGACCGACCCGGCCGACAGTCTGCGGATCGCCAGAAGGGTCTCCGCCGCGGTTGTCGAGGTCGTGCAGAGCGTGGTTGCGCGCACCCGTCCGCGGTTCGTCATCGCCAAGGGCGGTATTACCTCCTCGGATGTCGCCGCGCTCGGCCTTCAGATTCGCCACGCGATCGTGCGCGGGCCCATGTTGCCCGGCATCGTGTCACTCTGGCAGCCGGTGAATGGCCCGGCCGCCGGCATCCCTTACATCGTGTTCGCGGGCAACGTCGGCGACGATGCGTCACTCCTCGCCGTCGTACGCACGCTCAGCGCCTTTGGCGTGGCGCCGGAGTAATCCCGCTTCGATCAGCGAGGCTCGGCGCGCACTTCGGCCGAGATGACGGCGACGCCCTCCGACCGGTAACGATCGAGGATGTCGTCGTCGACCTCGTTGGTGATGAGGGTCCACCCGTGCGGCAGTGGCGCCCAGGCTGGCACCGCCCCGCGGGCGAGCTTGCTCGCATCGGCGAGCACGACGACGCGGCGCGCACGGCGGGCCGCGGTGTCTTTCACCTGAGCCTCAGTGAGGGTCGGCTCGCCGACGCCATCGACGGGGTCAACGGCATCGACCCCGAGAAAGGCGACGTCCACCATGTAGCGTCCGAGGGCGAGATCTGCGAGTGGCCCCACGAGCCCGTGGCTGGTGCGGGCCACCCGGCCGCCGGTGACGACGACATCGACGCCGGGAGCGGATGCGAGATACAGCGCGCTATCGAGACTGCGGGTGACCACGGTGAGTCCTTCGGTGTGCCAGAGCTGCCGCGCGACTTCCCCGCAGGTAGACCCGGCATCGAGAAAGATGGTCGCGCCGGGCGGCACGAGTTCGACGGCGCGGGCAGCGATTGCTACTTTTGCTGCGTGCTCGACGGTGACGCGGTCGCTGAGTTCACGCTCTCTGAACGGCGGGGCAGAGCTGGCGCCGCCATAGGTGCGGGTGATCGCCCCGGTGGTGTTGAGGTGGGCGAGATCGCGCCGCACGGTGGACCGTGAGATCTGGAGTGCGGTCGCGAGCTCGTCGACCCCCGTCGATCCGGCGCGCACTAGGGCGAGGAGTCGTTCGTGCCTCGCCCGGGTGCCGCGGCGGTAATCGGTCGGCGCCGGGGCATCCGTTTTGCTGTGCCTGGTCGCCATAGTGCTAGCCGAGGATCAGGTTCGCGAGGAACAAGAGCGGGATGGATCCGGCCCATATGGCGGTGGTGATGCCCGACCAGCCCTTGAGTGCGCTTGTGCCTTCCAGGCCGGTGAAGGTGGTGACGACCCAGAAGTAGGAGTCGTTGAAGTAGCTGAACACCATGGAACCGGCCGTGCAGGCCAGGACGGCGATGACCGGGTCGATGCCAAGGGTAGTGACCAGCGGAGCGGAGACGGCTGCAGCGGTGATCATGGCGACGGTACCGGAACCCTGCGCAATGCGCACGACGGTCGCGATGAGAAACGGGATGAGGAAGGCCGGCAGGTTGGTAGAACCGATTGCTTCGGCGAGGGCATCACCGACTCCGGAGGTGCGCAGAACCTGGCCGAGTGCGCCGCCGGCACCCGTGATGAGCAGAATGAGTCCAGCGGATGCGGCGGCCTCGGCGAGCCAGCCGTTGACCTTGCCGCGCGGCGTCCAGCGGGGGAGCAGCACGTAGACGGCGAGCAGCATACCGATGATGAGTGCGATCACGGGGTTGCCGATGAAGGCGAGGGGAATGACCCAGTCGGAGGGCGTGTAGTCGCCGGTGAGCGCGCCCTGTGTGCTCTTGTCAATGGCGGTTCCCACCGTGTTGAGCAGAATGAGCAGAAGCGGCAGGGCGAGGGGGAGCGCAGCGAGCAGAGCGTTGACGCGATGCGGCTTGGCGCCGGCGGGCGGCGTGCCGAGGTCGGGCTCTTCATCGGCGTCGAGGTCAGCAAAGAGTGAGTCGGCGTCGGTCGAGTCGGCATTACGGTCGAGTGTCGCGGTGGTCGTGGTCGCGCTGCCGCCGTGCAACTGCTGTGATACGGCCGCAGTGCCGTACACGGCCTGGCGAACCGCCGGGGTCACCGCGGACTCAAGCTTGGGACCGACCCACTTGGCATACATCACCACGACGGGCAACAGTAGCACTGTGAAGATGCCGCCGACGATGATCACCATACCGAGATCGGCGCCCAGAATGCCGGCGACCGCGAGGGGACCGGGGGTGGGGGGCACAAGGTGGTGGGTAAGCGTCATGCCGGCGCCGAGGGCGAGGGCGATGGTCACATAGCCCCCGCGCTTGACCCGCGCGATTGAACGGGCTAGCGGGTTCATGATGACATAGCCCGCGTCGCAGAATACGGGAACCGACACGATGGCGCCAACGCTGCCCATGGCCCAGGGTTCCCGGCCCTTTCCGAAGAGCTTGAGGAATGCCTGTGCCAGTGATTTCGCCGCGCCGGAGACTTCGAGAATCTTGCCGATTCCGACTCCCAGACCGATCACTATGCCGATCGACGCGAGTGTATTGCCGAACCCAGTGGTGATGGCGGTGACGATCTCGAGGGCCGGCTGGCCAGCAACGAAGCCGGTAACCAGGGCCGCCGCGAGGAGGGCCGCAAAGGCGTCCAAGCGGGTGCGGAGCACCAGAACGATGATCGTCGCAATCCCTAGAACGAGAGCGGCGATGAGTCTTATATCCACGGTGATATCTCCTTGAGCAGGGCGAAGCCCGGGCAGCAGTGCGCGGACCTTTTCAGTATGTCGGGTGAAGATGCGCAATGCAAGCGACTTAATGGGTCGTATTGCGCATTTCGTCCACTAAATCGGATTATTTACGCAAGTTCGGGGTGAGCGATCGCGGCCCGCCGACTTCTGAATCTCGATCGCTCGCAAACTCGCTGCTCGATCGGGATAGCTAGTCGAGGCGCAGGCTCTCTATGAAACGCAGTACCGCGACCACGCCGGGGTCCTGCTGCCCGATTGTGCGGTCGCCCTGCCAGGCGGCACGTCCGCGCGCTGCCCGCAGAGCCGTGGACGACTCGACGCCCGCCAACGCAGCAGACCGTGCCAGATTCAGCGAATCGCTACCGGCCGGTGCCTGGCGCAGAACGGTGATCACCGGGTGAAGCGCATCCAGCAGCGTCTTGTCGCCCAGGGCAGCGCCGCCGCGCTCGCTGATTCGGTCGAAAACGGCCTGCAGAAACGGCACGGTCGAAGCGGCGGTGAACTCGGCTTCCGGCGCCAGCGTCGCGGCACCGCCGAGGATCCCACTGCCCACGAGCGCCGCGAAGGTCGATGGATTCGCCGATGAAAACGCCTCACCGGCAGCGCGCAACACGCTGGCGTCATCGGCATTTTCGGGGAGCGCGGTCAGCGCGTCGATGACGGCCAGGCTGCCCGCGCCCACCGTAATCCCCAGGTCGCCATCGCCCACCGCCGCATCAAGATCGCGCAGCTCGACGATGTGCGACTGCATTCCGGGGAGACTCGCCAGGAGAACAGTTCGCAACCGGCTCGGTGTGGCCATCAGAGTGACGACCAGCGCGAAGTCATCGACCAGCGCCGGTGGCGCAGTGACGATCAGCGCCGGTGCCGTGCCCGCGGTGACAACCGGTTCGGACGACCCCTGCCGGAAGAAAGGCGACGAAGCCGGCGCATGGATCAGCTCTTCGAGCTCATCATCAAGTTTCATGATCGACAGTGACGCCCCCGCCATTTCCAGGCTCGTGACGTATTCGCCGACGTAGCGCCGGGCAATCGTCACCCCTTTCTCCGCGAGAACGGAGTGCACCCGGCGATACATCACATACAGTTCCTCAAGCGGAGTCGCCCCAAGTCCATTCACCAATACTGCAACCCGAGATCCCGACACGAGGGGAATCTCGGTGGCCAGCTCTGTGAGAAATCGGTCCGTAATTTCGTCCGCGGTCTCGAGCGGCCCGCGATGGGTGCCCTGTTCGCCGTGAATCCCCACGCCAATTTCCATTTGGCCCTCGCCGAGCGTGAAGGTGGCTTCGCCCGCAGCAGGCAGGATAGTTGCGGAGAGACCCACGCCCATCGTGCGGGTGTTATCCGCGGCCTTCTGCGCGACGCGGGCTACCTCGGGTAACAACCACAGCCGATCGGCGGCGGCCCCGGCGACTTTATAGACAAGAACGAGTCCGGCGACACCCCGGCGCGAGTCCTTCTGGTTCAGGGGAGCAGACGGCAGGTCGTCAGTGCCGAGCACCGTTTCGACCTCGAGACCATCGGCCCGGCACAGGTCAGCAGCGAGATCGAAGTTGTAGACGTCGCCGCCATAGTTGCCATAAAGATAGAGCAGACCAGCATCGGATGCGACGGCGCGGGAGGCCGCATAGATTTGCGCTGACGATGGCGACGAAAAGACATTGCCGATCGCGACGGCCGAGCACAAGCCGCGGCCAACATACCCCAGAAAGAAGGGGAGATGGCCGGAGCCGCCGCCCGTGACGATGCCCACCCGACCCGGAGCCGGAGCGTCAACGCGAACGAGCGTGCGATTGTCCGTTGTCGCGGGACGAACCTCGTCCGAGTGAGCGGCGAAGATGCCCTCCATCACCTCGTCGACGAAAGCCTGGGGGTCGTTGATGATTTTGCGCATGGTCAGCTCTCGTTGTACGAGCTGCCGAGAGCGTTGATTACGTCAAGCTCCGCGGTGCTCGCCGACGCCACGGCCGAACGCACCGGGCTGGCCTCGAATCCACGGGACGCAATCGCGTCCTTCAGATGCGTCAGGCTGCCGCCATTGACCGCAGCGACGGCCGCCTTTACACGGGGCTGCCAGAGCGCGATCTGGTCTGCGTCTCCCGCGATCAGGGCGTCCCGCAGGTTCACAAAGGGCTCCGGGTAGGCGGAAGACACACCCGAAATGATGCCGTGGCCGCCGGCTTCGACCAGCCAGCCGAAGGAGACATCGTTGCCGGAGAAGACGGTGAAACCTTCGGGCGCGGCGTCCAGATAGGTCTGTACGGAGGCATCCGTTTCTCCGCTGAGCTTGACGCCGGCCACACCGACCTCGATCAGCCGGGCAAGGATGCCCGCGTTTGAGACGGTGGTGGTGCGTGCTTCAAACAGGTAGGCGAAGACCTGAGCGGTGCCGGCAGCGGAAACCAGGCGACGATAGTACTCGACGACCTGGTCCTCGGGGGCCGGCTGAAAGAAAGGAGTGATTGCTGCCAGGCGGGTTGCGCCATGCTCGACCGCGCGCCGAACGAGGTCCTCGGCCTGACGCGCCGTTGCCGCGCCGACATGCAGGTAGACGCTGTCGGCCGGAAATACTTCGAGGGCGAGGTCCAAAATCTGGATGCGTTCGTCATTGGTCAGGCTCGGGAATTCCCCAGTGGTGCCAGCCGGGAAGAGAGCGTCGACACCCTTTGCTTGCAACCATTTCAGGTGCGCGCGAATAGCGGGTATGTCGAGCGATTCATCCGCTTTGAAAAGCGTGGGGGTGGCGGTGATGACGAGGGGCAGGCTGGGAACAGTCATAGAGATCTACTTTCTGATGAGGGATTTGGGAGCGGCGGATACGGCGACCTTGCGACGTCGACGAGCCAGCAATGGGGGCAGCGTGATGGCACTCAAACTGATGACCAGGATCGTCATGGCGATCGGGCTGGTGAGGATATTTTCGACCCCACCGATCTCGAGGGCTCGTCGAAGGTTGCCCTCCGCGAGTTCGCCGAGAATGAGCCCAAGCACGACAGGTCCGGCCGGAAAACCGTGGCGGCGCAGGAACAGGCCCACGATTCCAAAAACGAGCATGATGCCCACATCGAAAATGCTGTTGTTCACGGCGAAGGTGCCCACCATGCAGAACACGATGATGACGGTCCAGAGAAAAGCGGGCTTGAGCTCGAGAATCTTTGTAACGCCGCGCAGCCGAAGCAGGCTGAGACCCAGGGTGATTAGGGTCGCGACGGCCATGATTCCGGCGATAGTATAGACCAGATCTGGTCGGGTGGTGAACAGCGCTGGTCCTGGTTGAATGCCCCAGACTACGAGTGAACCGATGAGTACGGCCATGACCGAGTCGCCCGGTATGCCGAGGGCGAGAGTCGTCGTGACGGATGGTCCAAGCGTCGCATTGGAGGCGGTGTCAGAGGCGGTGAGGCCTTCGAGTGATCCCTTACCGAACTGCTCGGGGTGCTTGGACGCCTTCTTAGCCGCAGCCCAGGACATGATGCCGGCAATGTCACCGCCAGCGGCCGGCACAGCGCCCACCACGACGCCGACGCCAGTACCGAGTGCCAGTGGCTTGACCATGGAACGGCGTTCCTTCATGTTCGGCCACCAGCGCCCGAATTGCGTGATGGCGGCGAATTTCTCGGGACGATGCGTGAGTATCTGGTCGAGAACGTCGGCGATGCCGAAGAGCCCGATAATGGCGGCGATAAAGGGGATGCCATCACTCAGCTCGAGCACGCCAAAGGTGAAGCGGTCGGTGCCGGTGATCGGGTCGCGTCCAACGGTAGCGAGGGCAAGCCCTAGCGCGCCGGCGATGAGGCCTTTGCCGATCGTGCCCCCGGAGACGCCGACCATCATGGTGAGGCCGAAAACGACGAGGGCGAACATTTCAGCCGGACCGAATTTTAGGGCCACACTGGCGAGCGGAATCGCGGCAAAGACAAGGAGAATAAGCCCGCCGAAGGTGCCGATGGCTGAGGAAAATGCTGAGGTCGTCAGCGCCACTCCCGCACGCCCCTGTTTGGCCATCGGGTAGCCGTCAAACGTTGTGGCGATGGATGCCGGCGTACCCGGTGTATTCACCAGGATTGCCGGTACGCGGTCGCCGAAGTTCGCCGCCACATAAATGGTGAGCAGCACGGCCAGGCCGGGGACCGGATCCATGGTCAGCGTGAAGCTGCTGGCCAGGGCGACTGCCATTGTGGCGGTGACACCGGGGAAGGTGCCCACGAGCATCCCGATCGCCGCACCGATGAGGATGCAGAGAAAGACGAATGGATCGGCGATTTGGACGAGTCCTTCTGCAACCGCGTTCACAGGGGCACCTTCAGTAGTAGTCCGAACAGGGCGTAGAGCACTGTCGTGCAGACAATCGGAAATATGGTGAGTGGCTTCCATCCTCGGGCACCGAGCAACCAGGCGAGCGCCACGAAGAGCGCGCAGGTGGCAATCGGAAAGGTGATGAAATACCACATGACGCCATAGGCTGCGATGACCACGAAGACGGCAATCACCCGCACGGACCCAGCCCGGGTGGGGCGCTCGAGTTCGTCGTCCGCGGCGCTCGGCGCCACGACCTCTTTAACCAGCACACCCAGGCTGAGCGCGGCGACGATGCCTCCGAGAATCTGGGGCCACCAGCGCGGGCTGAAGCTCGTGGCGATCGAGGGCTCCACGATGCTCTGCGCTAGAGCGACGATGGCGAGCCCAATCACCAATCCAACGCCCGGGCCGATGAGTCGGTGAAATCGCCCAGTGCCGTCAGCCGGAGCGGGTGCTCCAACCTGCACTTCGGAGGCTGTCATAACTACTCCGCGAACAGATTCGAGAAGCGCTCGGACTCAGCGTTATAGAAGCTCGAGAATTCATCCGGTGCGCTGTACACCGGCAGGTTGCCCGAGGCATTGATGATGTCGCGGAAGGCGTCAGATTCGGCGGCAACCTTGACGGCTGCAGCAAGATTTTCTCGAACGGATGCCGGCAGCCCGGCCGGTGCGCCGATGGCGCCCCAGCCGCCGATCGTCACATCGATGCCGAGATCCTGAGCGGTCTCCACGCCAGGGAGGGCGTCGGAGGCGACGGTATCGAGAATCGCGAGAACGCGCAGACGCCCGTCGGACGCTGCTACGGAGGTTTCGGAGATTCCGGCGATCACGGCATCTACTTGGCTGCCGATGGCCGCGGTGACTGCGGGAGCGCCGCCGTCGAACGGAACGGCCTTGAGCTCAACTCCGGCGGCGTCGTTGAGGGCTGTCGTAGCGGCCTGCCAGATAGATCCAGCACCGGAGTTGGAGACGGTGATGGCGCCGGGGTTGGCTTCGGCGGCATCGAGCAGCTCTTGCAAGGTTTGATACGGGCTGTCGGCGCTCACGGCGATCGTTGCTGGCACGGCCACGATCTGGCCCAGTACATCGAACGCGGCGGGGTCTAGGTCGTAGCCCTGGTACTGCAGCATGACGGTTTCGACCGGCAGATAGCCGATGGAGTAGCCGTCGGCGGGGCGACCGGAGAGGAAAGACAGCCCGACGGAGCCGGCGCCGCCTGTGCGGTTCTCGACAATAATGGACTGGCCCAGAGACTCTTCCATCGCAGCGGCCAGGGTGCGTGCCGAGAGGTCCGAGGCGCCTCCAGCCTGATAGGGCACCACGAGCGTGATGGACTTGGTCGGATAATCTTCGCTGGGTTCTGTCGTGGCGTCGCGGTTGGCGCATCCGGAGAGCGTCATTAGAACTGCAGCTCCAGCAGCGATGGGAATGATGAATTTTTTCATGGTGTTCCTTTCACGTCATTGTGTCTTTGGTCATGCGAGAAAAAACTGGTGAAACGAGCCTTACCCTCCGGCGTATTCCCGACGTACGCGCAGTCTTGAGCGGTCGAGATGAGACTCGAGTTCGTTGGATGCTGGTTGGAAAGCCCGTGTTTGGATGAGTCCGGCGAGGTATACGTGACTCTGCAGGGCGAGCGGTAGGCCTGTGTGCTCCAGGTTGGCCACGAGGAGCAAATTCTCAATGGTCGGCTGGTACTGCGACCAAACGTCTGACAGTCGGCGGTGATGTGACGCTGCGTAGAATGAGCTGTGGAATTGCACGTCGGCTCGAGTGAATGCGGCCGTGTCGCCAGTCTCGGCCGCACGAGTCATGGCCGCGAGCGACCGCGCCAGGTTTTGGTCGAGTTCATCTGCGTGTTCGCCGAGCGCCACCCGCAAAGCGAGAAGTTCGAGTGAGGCTCGCAACGTGAACAGCTCGTCAATGTCGGCGGCGCTGAGGCCCACGACGCTGGCGCTGCGGCCGGTCGAGATGACGAGGCCTTCCTGCGTGAGGATGCGAATTGCGTCACGAATGGGCCCCCGGCTGACGCCGAAATCCGTCGCCAGTTTCTCCTCAACGAGGAGTACACCCGTCTGCAGACTCTGGGTGATAATTTGCCGACGTAATTCATTGGCGACCTGGTCGCCGAGTCCGGCTGGTCGCTGCGGGAGCAGAGGTTGCGTCATTGATTCCTCGATCTGTTTACAGTAAACAGTAAACGGTTATCGAAGTCTACGTACCCGCTGCGTCGGTGTCAATCGAGCGACGAGGCCCTGTGGCTGGTCGAGGCGCGTTCTTCAGACTCAGGCCACGGCAAGCGCTTCTGCGAAACGCCCCGACCGTCGGTCGAGCCTGCCGACCCCCGTCGATCCCTGTCGACCATGCGGTGAGGTGCACACCCACGATGCCGTGCAGCTTCACGACTGACTACTTGCCAAGCAGTTCCGATAACTCGGCGAGGGTTTCCCGTCCGAGCGCCTGAACGACGTCATCATGGTTGGCCCAGGGCCCTGTCTGCTCGGTCAGTGCTTTGACAAGTGCTCGCACCCGTCGGCGGCTTCGTTGGCTCAGCCCGATCAGCGCCTCGCGGGCATCATCCATACAGGCGAGAAGCACCACTGCGTCTTCAGCGTGACGGCCTCGATCTCGGGAGTCTTCCAGATAGGCAGCTCCTTTGAGCACCAGCGCGCCACGGACAGTCGAGATAACGAGCCTGACCGTGTCCGCTTCGGTCAATACATCAATGTTGATTGTCTGCTGCAGTGCGCGGGTGCCTCCGGGGATTCCGAACAGCGGGCGGCCGTTCATACGGCTTCCTGGGCAGATGTGATCCATTGGGTCGCGGCCGAGCATTCGCGCGCATCGCCGTAGGTGTACAGAGCTAGGGCCTCAAGCACTCGGCGGTGCACCTCGTCACCTTCAACGACAGCAATATCGCCGGAGTCATCGAGGCCCAGACGAGACCTTCTGGCCACGCGGCTGGCGTCATGTGTGACCAATACGCCCAGTCCACCTCCAGCGGAGAGGCCAAGCTCACTGGCCAGCACGGAAACGAAACGCCTCGTGGCCTCGTCGCTTGCAGCTCGTCTCAGCGACACCCGGCCCCGAAGGATCTGGCCCGCGAGCGCGCCGACGTCCAAGCTCCGGATGCGGTTTTTCAGTCGGCTTCGTTCGGTGCTGCTCAGCTCGGGAGTCTTCCCCGTGGCGAGCAGGTCCAGAGCGGCCTTCTGAACCGCATCTGTCCAGTTGCGACCTCGGTGCGCTGTGCGTTCCAGTGCCTGAACCTGACGCTGGGAGATTGCGTGTGAGGTGCCGTACTTCGTGGCAACTATGCGACCACTCACGACCGCTCGCCTCACCTGCCGGGCGGTAACTCCCAGCTCCGTCGCGGCCTGAGACGTGGATAAATGCATACAGATATAGTCCCATGTCGGACTATATCTGTCAATATTGTGCAGATCTTTGGCGAGGCAATGGTTGATGGCGAGCACCGAGTGAAATCTCCCTGACACAAGTGCGTGGTTGCGTGGCGCCCCTGCCCCGAACGTCAGTTGCATTCAAGTAAGCGGATGCCGCAGCCCCGACGATACCGCCGCCCACGTCGCTAGTCGAGGCGCGAGGTACGAGCGATCGAGACCCACGAGCGAGCTCCAGACCGCAACCAACCTGCCGTCAACCGCCTTCACCATGGCTTTCATTTCAAGCGGATGCCCACTACGCGGGCACGCTTCCCCCGGCGATGTAGGCGCTCACCAGGTGCGCGGCGTGCCGGTCAAGGTTTTGGCGTCCGCGGTCATAGCGCGTCGTGATTCGCGGGTCGCTGTGTCGGGCGAATATCTGCGCGTCGCGCAGTGATGCGCCGGCGTCGAGCGCGGCCGTGATGGCCGCATGCCGCATCGTGTGGGGGTGAGTTCCGGCCGGGAGGCCAGCTCGCTTGACGAGGATCTTGCAGCGGCCGTACGCGCCGCGCCGGTTTTGCGCCGTGCCGCTCTTGGTGAGCACGACGGGGCCGGTGGTCAGGTCGTCTGAGGCTGCGAGGAGGGCGCGCAGCACCGGCACCGGTAGGGGCATCGTCGCGTCCTTATTGCCTTTGCCCGTGAGTCGAAGCACGCGGTGCCCGCGAACCTCGTCCTGAAAGTCTTCGATCTGCACATTGCAGGCCTCGCTCACGCGGAGGCCCATCAGCCCCATGAGCGCACATAACGCGCCGTCGCTCGGGCACGACGCCGACGCGACTTGTAAAAGCCTGCCGAGTTGAACCCGGTCGAGGCCGAGCTGTTAACGCCGACTGAAAATAGGGCCATAAACGGGCTCTCCTGACTCTTCCGTGGGTTAGTTCCGGCCGGGGGGCACGGGTTTGTGGTCGCCGAGGCTGAGCATAGCGAGGGCGATGAGCACATCGGGTGATGTGAAGCCGAAGGCGATGCGGGTCATGAGGCGGATCTTGGTGTTCATGGATTCGACTCGTCCGTTGGAGAGGCCATGCTCGATGGACGCCAGGATCGCGGTGCGGTGCTTGACGATGCTCTTCTGCAGTTTCACGAACGAGGGGATGCGGCAGCGTCGGGCCCAGCCGACCCATTTGTCGAGGGCTTCGGTCGCTTCGTCGAGGGGCAGTTTGAAGATCACCCGGAGGCCTTCCTTCAGGTAATAGGCGCGGGCCAGCCGCGGGTCGGTCTGCACGATCCAGGCGAGCTTGGCTTGCTGCTTCTCGGTCAGGTTTTCCGCGTTCTTCCAGAGTGCGTAACGACAGTTCTTGATGCCGGCAGCTCGAGCACTATCCGGGCGAGCGGGAGCGTCGGCGGCCGGCCACGGGTGCGGCGAGCATCGTTGTGTCGGGCGGCTTTGCGGGCATCATTCCACGCGGTTCGACGGACGTCATCGAGGGCTTCGGTGGCCCATTTCACGATGTGGAACGGATCAGCACAACGCACGGCGTTGGGTGCTTTCTCCGCGACAACAATGGCGTTCCAGGCCGCACCGTCCGCAGAAACATGCGTGATCTGCGCCGACCGCTCCGGCCCTAACGCGTCGAAAAATGTCGCGAGGGTGGCTTTGTCCTAGCCCGGTGTGGCTCAGACGAGGCGGCCGGAATCGTGGTCGACGACGCAGGTTAAATACTTGTGGCCGCGCTTGTAACTGATCTCGTCAATCCCGACCCGGGTCAGGTCCGCGAACTCGTCGAAGTGCTTCTCGGTATCGGCCCAGACCCTGGTGATGATCGCCCCGACGGTGCGCCACGCGATGCGCATCAGCACGGTGATCGCGGTCTTGGACGTTTGCGTGGCCAGCCACGCGACCTGGTCGTCAAAGAACAGCATGTGACCGCTTTGGTGCCGAGCACACGGGACGGCAGCGACGGTCACGCCGTGCTCACCACAACTCACCCGTGGCGCCGCGGCTTCTAACAGGATTTGCACCGAGCCCGCGTCCAGCGACCGCCGGCGGCGCCGACCGTCACCAGCGTCGTAGCGGGGGCAGCGCTTTCGGCAGGATCCACAGCGGTTCCGCATCGACGCCGGTGGTCGCACCGACGCGACCAGAATGCCCGTGTCCACATCGACCAGCGATCTGTTCCAGACTCCACACCGTCGCCCAGCGTCGGTCCTGGCGGTGGGGCTTATTACGCCCCTTTCACACCTGTGTCACCGGTCCAAAGATAGGCACACCGTTGGCGTCTTTGACTGCCCCCGAGAGACGGTCCTGGACGTAATCTGTGTGTGATCAACTCTTTGTAGGCCGCGTCTACGCGTTGGATTCCTGCCAAGTTAGTGGCTGGTTTCCTGCCGCAAGAGCGCTAATTATCAGGCCAGCAAATCCCTTCCCCGACGGTGGTTTCGGGGATGTGCAGAGTTTGAGATCACCCGGTGGACGGGGCCCACACCAGAGTGTTGGGGACATGGGCCCGCCACCCCTCGATAGGTTCCTTAAGGCGTAGCTACTGCCAAGCGGTCGCGCCGGAAGGAACGAGAAAGCAGATGACGGTACCCATGTCCGTGCAGGAAAATATCAGAACTCTCGACTCCCCCGGAATCGCGGGCCGGGAAATCGCCCGCCGGTTAGGGGTGAGCCGTGACTCGGTGACGAAATACACCGTTCAGCAGGACTGCTCACCGAAGCCTCCGACGCCCGTTCCCAGGCCGGCCGGGTCGGTATTGACCGGCTTCGAAGGCACCATGGAGTTGTGGCTGGGCGAAGACCAGCGGCGGCCGCGCAAGCAACGCCACACCGCCCAGCGGGTCTTTGACCGATTGGTCGCCGAGCAGGACTATCTCCGCAGTTATTCGTCGGTGCAACGCTTCGTCAAGAAGTGGAAAGCCCAACACCGGCACGCCGGGGAGGGGTTCACCGAGTTGGTCTGCCCGGCCGGTACCGCCCAGGTCGACTTTGGGCAGGCCGAGGCCATCATCGCCGGGACCCGGCAGGTCCTGCACATCTTCGTCGTTACGTTCCCGTTCTCAAACATGTGCTTCGTGCAGGCCTACCGCGGCGAAACAGCCGAGTGCGTCTGCCACGGGCTGCGCACCGTGTTCGACCACATCGGCGCCGCACCCCGCACTCTGGTCTTTGACAACGTCACCGGCATTGGCCGACGTATCGGGCCCAAGGTTGTCGAGACGAAACTGTTTAGCGCGTTCAAGCTGCACTATTGCTCGGAGTCCCGCTACTGCAATCCGTACTCGGGCAATGAGAAGGGCAACGTGGAAAACGCCATCGGGTTCCTCCGCCGTAACCTCATGGTCCCCGAACCGGAAGCGGCCACCCTGCACGGCCTCAACAAGGTGCTGTTGGCGCGGTGCCTGGCGTTGGCTGCGGCCACGCATTATCGCAAGGGCCTACCGGTGGGCGAGCTCTTCGCCCAGGACGTCGCCGCGTCTCTGGCCTCATCGGGAGTCGGGTTCCACCCGGTGCGCTACGAGTCCCGCACCGCCGACAAGACCGGGAACCTCCTCATCGACGGAAGCACCTACGCGGCCGGGTCCTCCTTCCACAGCCGCACCCTCACCGTCGGGTTGCGCCACGACGTCGTCGAGGTCCTGGACGAGCAGGCCACGCCCGTCCGGTCGTTCCCGCGGGCCTTCGGCCGGCAGGCTGAGACCATCTTCGAACCCGCGGCGCTGCTGCCGTTGCTGGTGACCAAGCCCGGTGCCTGGAGTCACTCCCAGCTCCGGCCCCTGGTCCCCGACATGGTGCGGGACTGGCTCGACACCGCCACAGCCACCAACCAGCGCCGACTCCTCAGCGCCGTCGATGCCGCGAGTGGTTCGGCCGGGTTCGACGCCGCAATCCACGCGGCCGACCTGCTGATCCAGCGCGGAGATACCCCGGATATCGCCGCGTTGGGCATGCTCGCTAGGCGCTAGGCGCTTGGCCCACGGCACCGCCCCAGCGGCGGAGAACGTGGACCTGAGCGTCTATGACGTCTTCACCACCAACACCAGCACCGTCAGCATTTTTACGACGGTAAACACTGTGACTGGAGAGATCGCATGACCCTCATCACCGTTCAAGACATCATGGAGACCGGCCGGCAGGCCTCACTGACTCATACTGTGCTGGCCGGATGGGCTGAGAAGGGAACCCCGAAACAACGCGAATACCTGCATGGGGTGCTCACGGCCGAGCATGAATCCCGGCAGGCCTCCCGCCGCCAACGGCTACTGACGGCCGCCCGGCTGCCAGCGTTGAAATCGCTAACCGAGTTTGACTACTCCAACGTCAAGTTCTCCGAGGACTACGGCCGGGAGGAGCTGACGTCGTTGGAGTTCAATAACCGGGCCGAGGACCTCGTCCTCTATGGTGATGTCGGCACTGGCAAAACGCACCTTGCCAGCGCGCTGGTCGCCGCCGCCTGCCGTCAGGGAATTCCGGCACGCTTCTTCACTACGTCCTCGCTGGTCATGCAGCTGCGCCGCGCCCAGGACGAAGGACGCCTCGATCGGGAGCTGGCATCCATAGCGAAAAACCAGCTCCTCGCCATTGACGAATTCGGCTATTTACCGATCGATACCGAAGGCGCCCGGCTTCTGTTTCAGATCATCGCGAACGGTTATGAAAAAAGAAGCCTGATCATCACCACAAACCACGAGTTCACGCGCTGGGGAACCGTGTTCGGCGACGACAATATGGCCGCTGCCGTCATCGACCGCATCGTGCACCACGGCCGACTCATCCAATTCCGTGGTGAGTCCTACAGGGTCAAACACGCCCTCATGAAATAGCCGCAGGCACACCAGCCCGAGGACGAAAACAACCCCGAAAACCGGCGGTCCCAGCCACCGTGCTCAACTGGCCGGAATCAGTGCCGCACTGGCCGATATTTATCGCTCAAATGGCCGACCTCAAGTTGACAAAACACAACGTAATCGCGCAGCAGGTCGTTGGCCAGAAGCTTCACCGTCTTCGGGCGCTGTGCCACAAGGTCCGACTTCCACTGCGCAACAGACGCCCGATACTCCAGCTTTCCCCCGCGGGTGGCAGCGTTGCGACGCAGCTCGCGCGAGAGCGCCGACGCAGACCTCCCCATCTCCCGGGCAATACCACGCACGTTCGTGCCCTGAGCTCGCAACAACGCGATTTCCTCATGCTCAGCAAACGAGAGATAGCGACCAGTCAGTGCGGCGAGCGTGAAGGAGGACATACCACCACGATGTCGGAACCCAGGGCACCGACTGCCTGCGACACGCCAACAGCTGTTGCCGCATTCTCGCTCGATCTCCCGCCGATGCGACGGCGCACCCGGCGACTTCATCGGAGACCTACCTGTTAAATCCTTCATCCAACCCGCGGGACGCCCCATCAGATACCTCCATAATTGAGGTGTTGCGACGACCCGTTGAATTCGCCTTCTGAGCCCGCATCTGAGTGATATGTAAGGCCTGGCTGCACCGCGTGGCCGGCATGGTCGCGGCGCCAGAGAGCCATATTCAAACAGACCTCAACGAACGGTGTGTCTTTGACCGTTGAGGCATGATAGTCCACAATCGCTCGGGAGTACGGGTCGAGGGTGAAGGCCACGCAGACAAACCCTCCTCACGCTGGCACGTACGTGAAATCCGTTACCCGGCTGTGGTTCGGGCGCGGCGCACTGAAGTTACGATTGAGCAGGTCAGGGGCTCGCGGTGAGTCCTTGCCCGTCGAGGCCGACGCCCGGTTTTTAGGGCCTCGCACGAGGCCGTTCATGCCCTCGAGACGCATCAACCAGTCGGCCGTCTACTTGGACACGCCAGCGAACCCGCCCCGCCGAAGCCAAGTCGTCATCTTCCGCCTATCGTAGAGAACCTCGGGTTACTGACGGTCCTAGCAATCTCGGGCCTTCAACGCCCTGAGACGGTCGACGAGGACCGCGTCGCTCTGGACTCGCGCGGCGGCGCGAGTCGTCCATGCACGATACGTGCTGTGAAGTAACAGCGACGCCCTGCTCGCGCAGAACGCCGCACGTCAACTCGACTCCATGGCCGTTCGCCTTCATCCGCAGGACGAAAGTTACTAAAGACGGTTGCGAGGGTCAAGTACCCTGAGATCAAGAAAAACGCTGCTGCTTTGAGGATGTCATTCGTCTCGTTCAGGTCACAGTTTTCGCGTTTGAGGCGTTTGATCTCCTCGAACTCCTCGGTCGTGGGCCCGGTGCGTTCGCCGGCGTCGGCCTGCGCCTGAGTGACCCACTTCCGCAGCGTCTCGGCGCCGATGTTGAGTTTGGGCGCCAGGTCGTGGCACGCGGCCCACAACGACGGGTAATCCTTCACACGATCAAGGGTCATACGGACCGATCGGTCGCGAACCTCTGTTGGGTGTTTTTTGGGCATATTCGAATTTTTTCTACCAGAAAGAAAGCGCCAGGAAATCAGGAACGGTTCACACTCGCTTCCTGCCTCACATCGTTGAAGGGAGATACGCCTCGTGCCGATTCGCACAGATGCTGTGGCGCCAATAGCCGGTGCGCATCTTCCCGAGGCCATCGTCCCCTGCGGTAAGACTGACTGTTGCCTGACTATCGATGTCAACAAGCCCTGAGTTCGCAGCCGATTTGGGGGAGATGGCAGCGTCACATGAAGAGTGCAACACCGGCACTCGACGATCGAGAACAGCTACGGTATGTGTGGATCCGCGCATTCCGTATCCCGTACCCAGAGGCCCAGAGGCCCAGTCGTCGGTGGCAATTGTCATGGGCTCCACGCCTTCAGGAACTGAACCAGTCGGTTTGCCGAAACAGCCGCTCCCTCCATGTTTGGAATTCGCCGATGCCAAAACAGAGCGCCATGATGCTCTCCTCTGCCGCATGAGCGCCCAACCGGTGGTCACGGCAACAAGGCTGATGAGTGGCCAAATCAGCATGTCGCACGCCCGGTTACACTAATAAGATGTCAAAAAGGTGGGGTTTTGAAAATGAAAGAGCTGTTCATTCTCGGTCAGGGAAATCGAAAGCGATTATTCTGTCTGTAGGTGCAGTTGTTACCGTAGGTTTAATGCTGGCTGCGGTGGCGTCATCGCATCGGGAGCCCGTCTCGCAAGCCTCGAATCAGATGCCAGAGAGAGAACCAAGACTGCGTACGTCTATTATCGCAGGGTTCATTGGTGACTCATGGACAGGCGGATCGGAGATGGGAGGTAACGCCAAAAACAACTGGTCATTCCTAGTGGCTGAACACTACGGGTGGGCAGGCGTCCCACTGGCAGCCGGCGGAGCAGGGTACGTTGCCGGGGGCGGTCAGGATCTGCAGTTCGGTTCCAATGTTCGCATCTTTGACATCGCCTCACGCAGGCCTGACATCTTACTTATAACAAACGGCGTTAATGACTTAGACGTTTTGCCTGAAAGTCAAGAATATAGGTTAGACGAAATTCGTGTTGAAGCGGACCGGGCGTTCCAGCTGCTCAGCGCCGAGGTTCCACGGTCTAAAATCGTGGTGATCGGATATATCCCACCAGGTGGATCGAACGCTTGGTATGTAAGCGCAAATTCTGTTCTCAGTGAGGTATCTGATGCACATGGAATCATGTTCATTGATCCAACATCCTTAGATCTGTTTTCGGGCGAAAACCAACGGCTAATCGGAACAGATAAGTTCCATCTGACTGATGAAGGCCATTCCTATTTTGCTGATCAGATGATTCTACAATTGAACGCTTTCGGCGCATCAGGCTGGCCGCAGGTTTACGCAAATTGGACTATCGCTGAAAATCCGTGAATAGATAAGATCGGGTAATTTCTCTAGCCAGTTTTCTAAAGAACGGTTTTCAACCACAAAATGATCGATATGACTCACGAAGGGGGGCAAATGATGAATATCAAAGGCACTAATATTGCGTATTCTTTCAGTGATTCACGGATGAAGAAATCGTGGGACAAGAACTCCCGGTTTATGACGATTCTAGATCAAGTAGTAAATAGTGGCTCGAATTTCGTAGTTGTTGCTTTAGTGGCCAACGTAGCGCCTGTCGATTTCTTTGGACAATTTTCTATTGCCTACGCTGCCCTGATCTTTTTCCTAGGGGTTCAGCGTGCCCTCATCGGAGAAACACTCGTTGTTTATTACTCTGAGGGGTCGAAAAGCGCGAGGGATTTAGGCCCAGCGATAGGTGCATCATTCACCTGTGGACTGGGCGCCTGTCTGCTTATCCTCCTGCCTGCCTTTGTGTTGCCGCCAGAGTCTCGCCTCCTTTGGGTTCTGATGGCGTGTGGCGCCGTGCCGATTCTTATACAGGACTCTCTTCGTTATGTGTGTATTGTCCGGCGCGAATCAGCAGCGGCATTGATCTTGGATCTCATCTGGACCATACCAGCTATTGCTGGAATGGTAACCGTCGTGATATTTGGTGCCGCCGCGGAATCAGTGATCGCGATTTGGTTAGTCGGAGCGCTCGTTTCTATGGTGTGGGGCCTCGTCCGCTATGGTGGGGTACCCCACCCAATCGCAGGTGCTAAATGGCTTGCGCGCCATCGTTCCTCATCGCTACGTTTTTTTGGTGAGTTCGCTATTTTAAACGTCTCCACCTTTGTCGTGTGGATTCTGCTTGTCCCAATCATTGGTGCTGCGGGGGTTGGTGCGCTGCGCGGGGCGCAGCTTCTCTTCTCGCCATTAAACACGGCATTTAATGCCGTACGCCTCGCTGTTATTCCGGAATTAATTCGATCTCGGCAGACAATAAAGTTTCGTAAGCAGTTGATTGAGGCAGCGATCGGGCTAGGGGCAATTTTTGTCGCTTGGACGATACTCATTTTGCTTCTAAACGATGGTTTGGGGGAGCTGATCCTTGGGGACACTTGGGCCGCCGCGAGCAAGTTGCGGGTCGAATTCTCGGCGCAGTACGTTTCTTTAGTTGCGTATACCGTATTACTCGTGATCTTTCGCTCGGTACCGCTCAACAGAACGGCGACGAAGATGCGAGCTTGGTTGGCTGTCTTTACACTCGTTCTGCCGCTAATCTTGGCAATGTTCCTTGGAGCAACCGGGGCGGCCTGGGGGTTCGCCGCGGGGATATTTCTAAGCGTATTGATTGGCTCCGCAGCCTATATAAGGCATAGATGGAACCACCTCGAAAGCACGGCTGCATAGGTGACTATATCTGCTTGTACATATCCAAAAAAGATAAATTTTCATGTTTGCGACGATTTTGGATATAATCTGTCTTTCACCAAACAACGCGAGGTTTCCTTGAAATATATTGATCGCTCGCCATCGCCACAGCGTATGGATGGTGTGACACCAGTTCATGGGCCACTTCGCGTCAATCCGCTTTTAGCTCTGGCTGTCGTGCTGTTGATCGTTTGCACGCTTGCCGTAATGGCGCCAGGAATAGCCCCAGCACTTCCCCTCGTATTCTTGAACGTAGCCGTTCTATTCGCTGCGAAGCGAGCGCTTGCGCCAGCGGTCACTGCTCCCGCTCTGTATTTTGCAATATTCTTGTCCTTCAACGGCTTGGCGGGGTTTGTTTTCTCAAATTCGCTTTCGGAAGCTCGGGGTTCTGGTGCGGTATATCAGGTTCTGACACCAAATCAAACATTGGATACAGCGTTACTTTTTTTTCTGGCTAGTACACTCATTTGCCTAGGCGCCATAGTGGGATATCGGTTTCTGAATGCGGAGATCCGCTCATTCGATGTGTTTTCTTCGCTCAAATTTGAAGGTCTGCAGAGGATGATCCCCTTAATTCTTTTCGCCGCAACACTTGTGCTGGGGGGTATTGTTATGGCAGTGGGGCCTGCGGAGTTGCTCCAACGTGAGTCCTATCTCCTTGCTACTCGACCAGGGATAATTACAATCCTGACCATCGCTTCCATGGGTATGATTATTGCACTTGGTGTCGTTTTGGCGGGCAAGAATCGTTCGCACCGCTGGTTCGCATTCCTTCTACTGCTTCTGTTTGCGTCCTACTTCATATCTTTAGGTAGCCGTCGATTAGCCCTGATACCAATCTTGGTGATGGCGGGCTACATTCTGGCTGGAGGTCGATTTAATATGAGACTGGTAAGTCTTTCCGTCCTCTCCGGTGGGCTCCTGCTTGCCCTGCCGCTCCATTTCCGGCAGCACGATACCCACGGTCTCCTGCCTTATCTGCAGAGCCTGAGGAGTTTCGTATTCGATTCTGAGTCTATTGAGGCTAATATAAACAACGTCTTGGTGGGTTTTCGAATCGTTGGACTGACCGCATTCGATCGTCCCGCAATCCCTTGGTCTACTTTCTTGACCTCCGTTAATCCCCTCCCCGGGGAATTGGCGAATTGGTATGAAATCTCCAATGCGCTAAGGATAAACATTTACAGCCCGTATGGGGCGATAGGCGAAATTGGCAATCGAGGATGGGCTTTCACTATATTCTGGTTTCTATTGTTTGGAATCGCTTTGGGTGTCATGCAGCGCTACAACATGCGTTTGCTAATAAATTCCAAATATCGGATTATCGGACTGCTGATCCTAGGAATACTCGCAATAGCTGCAATTCAATCGACGCAATATAATTTGAGAACGGAAATGCGTTTAATCTACTATGTTATTTTTCTATTAGTTGCAGCCGGGAGCGCTGGTCTGTACTTGCGGTCAAGACCCCCTCAATCACAGCCAGGCTCTCGAATTAGACCGAAGATCAATGGAAGGTTCCTGCGCGGGGGTTCGTCTCGCTGAGTGACGGGGTCTGTTCGCAGCGCCAATCAGTGTTTCTGAGTGCGCGGCGAGGACCTTCGGGATCGAAATCACGCCCAGTAGCGTGCGGGGGTTAAGGTGTGTCCCGGTAACGGTGTTTCCGGCGTTTTTCATTAGTAGGATTCTGTGTTCGGCCAGCGGTCGTGGAAGGTAATGGCGAAGGCGTTGAGAGCTGGTTTCCAACGCATCGTCCAACGAGCTCCGCCCTCACGGAAGATGTCAATCTTTGTGAGTCAGTTTCTTTAGCCGGTCATTGAGTTCGTTTTCTCCTTCTCGGGTTCGTTGATCCAGGTCGTCGTTGGGAACGTTGGTGGCTGCGGGTTCTGTCGCACGAAGCGCTCGGGGNGTCGTCGTTGGGAACGTTGGTGGCTGCGGGTTCTGTCGCACGAAGCGCTCGGGGTGGGCGGTATATGCGGTCGTGAGGACGCGGGCGCGGGCGTGCTGAATGGCGGGTGCGCGGCCGTGGTGAACGTTGAACGGGGTATGCATTCCGATACCCGAATGACGATGCTCGTGGTTGTACCAGTCGTAAAATTCAGTGCAGAATGAGCGTGCCTCGGCGAGGCTGTAGAACCGGTCGGGGAACTCGGGCCGGTACTTCAGAATTTTGAAATGCGACTCCGAAAAGGGATTGTCGTTACTCGTATGTGGGCGGGAGTGTGACGTGGTCACGCCGAGGTCAGCGAGGAGGAACGCGACGGGTTTCGATGCCATCGAGGAGCCGTTGTCGGAGTGGATGGTCAGCTGGTCTCGGCGAATGTTTTGCTTCTCGATCGTGTCGAACAGGAGCCGCTCAGCCAGTTCGGCGCACTCCCGGGTCGCGACCATCCAGCCGACGACGTATCGGGAGTAAATGTCGATAATCGTATACAAGTGAAAGTACGACCATGTGGCCGGACCTTTCAGCTTCGAGATATCCCACGACCACGTCATGTTGGGTCCCGTCGCGATGAGTTCGGGCTTGACGCGCGCCGGGTGCTCGGCCTGCGCACGACGCTCACCGGTCTCACCGTGGGCTCGGAGTAGACGATACATCGTCGCTACCGAGCAGAGGTAGGTGCCCTCGTCGAGGAGGATCGCCTGGATCTCCGCCGGCGCCTTGTCCACGAACCGCCTCGATCGCAGAAC
>NZ_PJJK01000004.1:0-1104 GCF_002929785.1 Cryobacterium sp. Y62
GTTCTGCGATCGAGGCGGTTCGTGGACAAGGCGCCGGCGGAGATCCAGGCGATCCTCCTCGACGAGGGCACCTACCTCTGCTCGGTAGCGACGATGTATCGTCTACTCCGAGCCCACGGTGAGACCGGTGAGCGTCGTGCGCAGGCCGAGCACCCGGCGCGCGTCAAGCCCGAACTCATCGCGACGGGACCCAACATGACGTGGTCGTGGGATATCTCGAAGCTGAAAGGTCCGGCCACATGGTCGTACTTTCACTTGTATACGATTATCGACATTTACTCCCGATACGTCGTCGGCTGGATGGTCGCGACCCGGGAGTGCGCCGAACTGGCTGAGCGGCTCCTGTTCGACACGATCGAGAAGCAAAACATTCGCCGAGACCAGCTGACCATCCACTCCGACAACGGCTCCTCGATGGCATCGAAACCCGTCGCGTTCCTCCTCGCTGACCTCGGCGTGACCACGTCACACTCCCGCCCACATACGAGTAACGACAATCCCTTTTCGGAGTCGCATTTCAAAATTCTGAAGTACCGGCCCGAGTTCCCCGACCGGTTCTACAGCCTCGCCGAGGCACGCTCATTCTGCACTGAATTTTACGACTGGTACAACCACGAGCATCGTCATTCGGGTATCGGAATGCATACCCCGTTCAACGTTCACCACGGCCGCGCACCCGCCATTCAGCACGCCCGCGCCCGCGTCCTCACGACCGCATATACCGCCCACCCCGAGCGCTTCGTGCGACAGAACCCGCAGCCACCAACGTTCCCAACGACGACCTGGATCAACGAACCCGAGAAGGAGAAAACGAACTCAATGACCGGCTAAAGAAACTGACTCACAAAGATTGACATCTTCCGNACCGGCTAAAGAAACTGACTCACAAAGATTGACATCTTCCGACCGTTTCGACGTTTTATCCGCCATCACGTTGAGCACGTTTTTCTCAACGAGGGAGGTTCGCTCCTGCGGGCGGCTACTGTCACCTGTCTCTTTGCAGGAAAGGTCGATGGCTGCGGCAACCCTACGTGCCAGGGTTGGGTGAGGCCAGTAGCTAACAGCAAGTCCGCCGTGTGACGTAGGGCGAGAATCAGGAATCAT
>NZ_PJJK01000028.1:0-2515 GCF_002929785.1 Cryobacterium sp. Y62
GCTTCGAAAACCCGGACCGACTTGCCAGCGTCGCCGGCGTCGCACCAGCTCCCAGAGACTCCGGTCGCATCAGCGGCAACCCCCACCGACCCCGCCGATTCAACCGACGGCTGTTACGAACTTGCTATCTCGCAGCACTATCAAGCTTGAAGAACAGCCCCGCCTCCAGGGCTTACTACGACCGAAAGCGCCGCGAAGGGAAAAACCACAAACAGACCCTGCTCGCTCTCGCCCGGCGACGCATCAACGTCCTCTGGGCAATGCTCCGCGACCACACCCTCTACCAGGAACCAGCCGAGATCCCGATGCTCAAAACCGCTTGACAAAGACATTGNGCGACCAGCCTGTCGTTGGCCTCTTTGGGCCGTTCGCTCAGCATCACTTTGTCGCGAATTTTACCCGCCGCGGTCAGCTGCGTGGCCCGCGGTTTCCGCGCTGATCGGCCCCGTCGCAGGTGCCGGTGCAGGTGAACTTCAACGTAACCACGGCCTTGAACGTAGAGGCTTTGATAGATCGTCTCGTGGGATACCTGCAGTTCGTCCTGCCCGGCGAACACGACCGCGAGGTCGCCGCTGATCTGCTGCGGACTCCAGTTCTTCCGCAACCGCTCCTCCACGGCAGCGGCAAGCAGTCGGTCGTCGAGCTTGCTCGGCTTGGGCCGGCCCGCTCTGATCACGCAGCGTTTCTGCGCGGCATACGGCCGGTAGCTGCGCGTTGTCGGGTGGGAGTTGCGACGCAACTCCCGACTAATCGTCGACGCGGAGCGCCCCAGATCCCGTGCGATCGCGCGAACGCCGGCACCACCAAGCCGCAGATCTGCGATGCGCAGACGTTCCTCTTGGCCCAAATAGCGTCCCGAAGACGCAACGGCCGGAACGGGTATTCGCCCGCCAGCGGCCTTGATCCACCGATATCCCTGTCTGCGATTCACTCCTATAGATTCGCACGCGGCCGCCGCCGATATCCCCTCACGGACCCGATCCCAAAACAAGTTCTCGCGATCCTTCAACACCACTCTCGACGCCATCAACAACACCTCACTCATACGGTGTTGCTACGACCCCTTGAAGCCGCCCTAGCTTCTGGGGACGAAACGTTGGCGGATCTCTCCGAGGCCTTCGATAGAGCTGACCAGCTCATCGCCAGGGAGAAGGTACCTCTGTGGAGAACGGCCAAAACCTACCCCGTCGGGCGTCCCCGTGAAGATGAGATCCCCCGGGTAAAGCAGGACTATTGAAGATAGGTGGTGAATCAAGTAGGGAATATCGAATACCAGGTTGCTTGTGCTGCCGTGCTGAAGCACCTCGTCACCGCGTGAGCATCTCATAGTTAGATTGCCGGGGTCGGCGATCTCGTCACTGGATGTGATCCATGGACCGGTGGGCGCAAAGCCTTTATAGGATTTGGCGACGGAGAACTGGGGTGCGCCACCGCCGGCGAACTGCAGGGCACGGTCGGAAAGGTCTTGTCCCACCATGTAGCCGGCCACGTGCTCCAGCGCCGCACTTTCGGGAATATCTCGGCCTCCTATGCCGATCACTGCTACCAGCTCCACTTCCCAGTCGACAGATTCGCTGGGGAGCTCCACTGTGTCTACTGCGCCGGTGAGTGACGAGACGTACTTGGTGAACACTGCCGGTGTCGTGGGCAGTTCGAGGTTGACCTCCGCGGCGTGGTCTTTGTAGTTCATGCCAATTGCGAATACTTGCCGGGGCGAGACGATAGGAGCCTCCAATTCGTAGGCTTCGACAGTCCGTGCACCAGCCCCCTCGAAATCCAATGATCTCGCCCATTCGTGTAACAGCGCCCAGTCATCCAGCAACTTCGTGGTCTGGGAACTGAAGCGCTCCTGGCTGGTTTGTGCGATGTCGAGGCCCCGAACCTGACCTCCTGCAGTTCGGATCAAGAAGGCCCGGTTGTTGACGGTTCCTATGAGCATGATTTACCTCCGATTGTAGGGCGATGAAAGGGTCTGAGACTTAGGCACTAACGCCGTTATCAGCAGCAGCAGCCCTAGATCGCGGCAACGCTGGCTAGAACGTCCGCCGCTCTCTGGGCAAGGATTAAGACATCTGAACTAAGCAGAAAAAGATCCACATGCAGCGACGAGAACTCGACAATCTGTTCAGGCGATGCTCCTCCCCACATGCTTATGTGGCAGCGGAACAACCCCAATCGCTTAAGTCGCGTCACCCTTTCCCCGACGGCAGGTGCAGACATCCCAACCGGTTTTGCAAGAGTCCGCTGTGACTGGCGGAATCCACCGAAAGGTGCTGCAGGACTGCAATATTGACGGCGTCAAAATGTTCAGGGTCCGGACCCGAACGGATATCCTGATTCAATCCGCCCAGCGGCGACCACATTGGCTCGGGCGCCTTTTCCACCGGCATCATCCATTTGATTTCGAATCGTCCATCTCCACCTACACAAGTTGGGGACTGCTGAAGGTTTAGTTGACACTTCATTTAGGCCGCGAGTGAGGCCGGTTGGTCCATTATTTCAAACTCGATCGGCG